>JANQIS010000032.1 GCA_028282045.1 Gammaproteobacteria bacterium | reverse complement strand
TAACGCCGACCCCTGGTGGCAGTACAACCAACTACCAAGAGCTCTGCAACGTTGGCGGTGGTTTGCTAAGGGGAAGGTTAATCAGTGGCGCAGTAAATAGTCGAATGAGAAAACCGCCTACAACCTAGGTGAACCAAATATATAATCAAACAGCCATAGAGTACGCCAGCCAATCGTGTTAAGCCTTGATTAATGTCATGGCTGATAATGACTGTAGGGTCAACCGCGATAAAAGCATAGCCAGCCTGCAAGCCTAAGCTGGTATATTGCATACCACACATCATCCAATAGGCAAATGCCCCAAAACATAAGCAAACAAGTGCAATCATGAACCATACAAACGGGAATGTATTGATCAAATACAAACAGATTAATGCAACTAGTGCTCCCAGTAAGTTGCCAGCAATACGTTTAGCGATACTGGATTGTAATTGTTTTGAAATAGACGTTGATACTACGGTGATTGACACCAATGCGGTAATAATAGCGCCATTTCCAGGTACCTCAAACCATTGATTAGTGGCCAAAACAATAACGATAGACAAAGCAAATTGGATTGCGTGCAGTGTTGCACCTGGGGTTGGTCCGAAAACATTTATGGGCTGTTTACCTGATATAATGAAAGGAAAGGTCAATAGTTCAACCAGTTTATACAACCACACACCACTCCATGCCATCAACAACAATAAGACTACTGTTGGCGTAATGTCCGTCACGCCAGAACAAACCATATTGAAAAAAATAATTGGCACAACGCTAATAATTCGGCAGGCCATTAATATGTTTTGATGAAGCTCTCCCAGATACAACCATATACCTGCCCAGATAAAACTAAAAACATATAAACTTATCCAGCTATTACCCAGTAAATCGATCACGATCAGGCTAAATAGCACACCAAAACCAAAACCCACGGACAGTTGCCACTGTAACCCTCGAACGGCAACTGGGTTTTGTGCAATCAACATTAGTGGCGCCATACACACCAAAGCACTGCCTAGCGGTAACTGCAGCCACAAGATGATCAATAGCAGAATAAAAACGCTAATCATCACCCGCAGTACAGTAATTTGTCTTAAGTTAAATGGCTGGTATGTTGACAGGGGCTTAAACCACATTGCATCAGTCTTATTATTTGGTTGTATTAATAGTTACACTCACCGAGCCACCAAAACGAAACTGATGATGTGTGTTTGATAAGGTCACTTTGATAAATATCGGCATACGTTTTACAACCGAGACCCAATGAAACGTTGGTGATATTGTTGGTAGCGCTTGGCTAGACTGCCAGCCAGGAATATTCACACCGACACCAATACCACTTACTACCCCGTGGTATTGTTGCTCGGGTGAAACGCGTGTATAAAAGGTGACTGGCTGGCCTACTTTAATGCGACCAACAAAGGGTTCCAAGATATTGGCATGAATACCCCATTCACCAATAGGGCTGATACCAAATAAGATTTTATTGGCTTCAACTTGTTGGCCAACAGATAAATTGAGGTTAGTTAAAGTGCCAGAAATAGGCGCATGGACCCCACAATAAGATAATGCCAATTGTGCTTGCTCAATAGCTAATTTTGCTTGGGCAATAGCGGTATTTTGGCCTGGCGCACCTATCTTCGCCTCAATAACATGTACTTGTGATAATGCCGAAGCATACTTTGCCTGTGCGTTAACAAGTGCTGATTGCGTTTTATCATACTGATCTTCTGCCACTGCATGTTTCTGATATAGCTGCTGATAACGTTTCGCTTCTTTCTGCGCCAGAGCTAAATTGGCCTTGGCTTTAGTTACGGATTGCTGGCTGATCAAAAGGTTAGCTTTTAATTGTTGTAGTTGTTGCTTAGCCACCAACAGCTTTACCTTAGCTGCGTGCAAATTGATAACTGCTTGACGATTATCAAGCACAAATAATAGCTGCCCACGTTTTACAGCTTGATCCGGTTTAACATTCACTTGAACAACTCTGCCTGTTATTCGTGAGCTAATAGCAACAACCGGATTGTACAAAACGGCATCTTGGGTGGATGGATAACGTTGTTCATAATGCCAATACCCAACTGCGACCAGTAAAATAATTACAACCAAAACCAATAATGGCCATAGTCCACGTATCAAGCTTTTTAGAATGGCACCAGCATGCAACATTCGGATTCCTATAGCATTTTTTGGATATAGTACCATGTAGATGTTGAACATTAGAATAGCCTCGCTGTTTGCGACAGAGCCATTTAAATTGCGGGGATGCTATGCTCAATAATTTTCTGTACCGTCATGCAAGGCAAAACCATAAGAAAGACAGCATAAAACTTACCTAACAATTGATAGTCAACCTCAAAAAGCTCAGGGTTTTTATAGTCTAAGCCTCGCCTCTATTACTTACGGATGTACTCCAGAAGCCATTAAACATGAGCCTTGCAAATTCCAAACGACTGTTTCTCACACTCAACCAAGCAGTCGATTGTTGAGCATTAATATTTACCGGCGCGAATCAGTCCACCAAACCCTGCCTCAACTAGATTTTCCTGTAACATTGTTTTGATCTCATCAGGGCGGCTATGGTTGAGTACATCAGTAAGGAGTGAGCGGCAATATGATTGGCTGAAACCACGCAGCACCCACTTGATCTTAAGAATGCTGGCTGTGCTCATGCTCAGAGCGTCAAATCCTATGCCAACGAGCAAGACGGTGGCAACAGGATCACCAGCAAGCTCCCCGCATAGGCTAACGGGCTTACCATGTTGTTTGGCTGAGTTAACTACCTGCAATAAAGCGGTAATCACCGCAGGATGATAAGGCTCATACAGGCGCGAAACACTTGAGTTATTGCGATCTACGGCCAGAATGTATTGTGTTAAATCATTACTACCGACAGACACAAAATCCACCAAATCCATCATCGTATCAATTTGATAAACGGCGGCGGGCACTTCAACCATAATGCCGATTTTGGGACGCTCAACATCCATACCTTCGACACGCAAACGCGCAATGGCTGATTCAATAATCTCCATGCTACGTTCGACCTCTTCAAGATTGGACACCATCGGCAGCATAATATGCAAATTGTTCAACCCAACACTGGCACGTAGCATGGCACGAACTTGTGCATATAAAATATCAGGGTGATCAAGCATCAGGCGGATGCCGCGCCATCCCAGAAATGGATTGCTTTCACGATAACCAAAATAAGGCAGTACTTTGTCACCACCGATATCCAACACCCGCATCACAACCGGATGTTCGGGAAATGATTGTAGCAATTGGCGGTATAGAATCCGCTGCTCATCTTCAGTAGGAAAGCGTGACATCACCATAAAAGGCACTTCACTACGATACAGACCGACACCTTGAGCGTTAATCTCACAAGCCGGGTTAACATCAGCCATCAGGCCAATATTACAACGCAGGTCGACACTCACACCATCGGGCGTCACTGCAGGTTCATCAATCAATTCACGC
>JANQIS010000022.1 GCA_028282045.1 Gammaproteobacteria bacterium | reverse complement strand
TTGCTTGGCGTGTCAGAAGGGCCTAATTTTCCGGCAATGACGCGCTCTGTTGCTGATTGGCTGCCGACTCACGAGCGTGGCCGCTCACTCAGTTATGCTTTGATGTCAGTGCCTATTACTATCGCTATTGGTGCACCCATTGTTACCCAGTTGATTATTCATTTGTCCTGGCGTGGTATGTTTGTTGTATTAGGTGCGGTTGCATTGCTGTGGATTCCTGTGTGGCTAATCTTTTTTCGTAATAAGCCAAGCGACTCTCCGCATGTGAGTCAGGCAGAACTGGCAGTGATTGCCAATGAGCAAACACCTGCGCCACACCATGATCGGCATGTGCCCAAATCGGTATGGCGTTATTTATTGACCAATAAAACGTTATTAGCTAACTACTGGGCTTTCTTTGTATTTGATTATTTTTTATTTTTCTTTATGGGCTGGTTGCCCAATTATTTAACACAGGTCTATCATATGAACTTAAAACAACAAGGATTGTTTACCATGTTGCCATGGATTTTGGGCGCGGTGATGATGTGGTTAATGGGCCATATTACCGATACCATATCCAGGAAAATCGGTAAGTTGCGTTATGCTCGTTCTTACCCAATCTTAATCACGCAATTATTGGCCTCACTTTGTGTGCTACCCATTGCCTGGATGCAGCATCCGGATTTAACCATCACCATTATTCTGATCTCGTTGGCAGTAGGCTTTAGTATGAGCGCTAATGCCAATTACTATGCAGTAAATATTGATATTGCTAAAGATCGCTCCGGCACTGCCTTAGGGCTGATGGATACCTTCTTTGCCATTGCCGGGTTTATCGCACCAGTCATGACGGGTTATTTGGTCGGGCTAACACATTCTTTTGATGCCGGCTTTGCCTTGGTTGGTTTGTTTGGGTTGTCTTCAGTTGTCGTGGTAGCGATCTTCCATCGCCCTGATCAGGCTTGACGAGTGTGGTAACCTTTGCAGGTGATTTTATTAAAGAGATAGCATAATGTGGTCAATTAAATTGGGTGCGGCATTATTGATTTTTATCATAACGCTCATTGCCGGGTTTTACCCTTTCTTAAAAAGAATTAAAACCAATCAAGGGCATAACTTTCCGATTGGTGAATCATTGGCAGCAGGGGTTTTTCTCGGCGCCGGTTTATTGCACATGCTCGGTGATGCTGCCCACACTTTTTACCAATTGCACTATGATTATCCGTTTGCTTTTATGATTGCCGGTGCGGTGTTTTTATTCTTTTTGTTATTAGAGCATATCGGGCGTGAATTGTATTATCATAAGGGCAGTGGCAATGCCTTTGCTATTTTAGCGGTAGTGATGCTATCAATTCATAGCTTTTTTAGCGGGGCAGCCTTAGGTCTGAGTGAGTCTTTATCTGTTGTGCTTATGGTGTGGCTGGCCATTATCGCGCATAAGTGGGCAGCCAGTTTTGCTCTGGCCATTCAGATTAATAAAAGCCATTTGCCGTTTAAGGTAGGGGTAATACTATTTCTGGTATTTGCCATTATGGTACCATTGGGAATTGTTTTTGGCGGTAGTGTCAATTCTATACTGAGTACTAACCCTTTGATTGCACCGATTTTCAGCGCCATTGCAGCGGGCACATTTCTTTATTTGGGTACATTACACGGTTTGGAGCAAGCCGTGTTGATTAGACAATGCTGTAGTCTACATAAGTATTATTTGGTGATTCTAGGCTTTGCTATTATGGCTGTAGTGGCGTGGTGGACTTGATAAGGTGTACAAAAACGTGACATTAATGTAATGTTATTAGGTTATATTAGCTAAAGCTAAATAAAACTGGAGGAGGGAAGTATGTCAAATAAACTGTTGATGATCATCGTTGGAGCTGCTGGAGCAATATTGTTATTTTATTATGTGCTGGAAAAGTATCGTGAGCACAAATTGGTTAATCGTGGCTTATTCGAACCACTGCAAGATTGGCAATATAACAACTTTTGTCGATTGGCCCAGAGAGAAGGCTATGAGGATTTATTCCTTGCCTGGATGCGCCAAGTCCGGCAAAAGTATGGTCATAGTAATATTAAGCTTGGCCATATCTTTTGGGTATTTCAGCAGTGCTGCCACAATGAGCCGGTCTCCTTTGAATGTGAGATTCCCAAATTTGATGATCCTAAGCATTGTAAAGTGAGATTTAAATTTGACAAATGACTGTTCCTTCAGCAATTAATTTTCTCTTTTAAATGATGTGAGCGTATTTTTACTAATATTAATTCAGTAAGTTATAGCCAATACTAAAAATGGTTAATGGATGACATATTATTACTATGCGATTGGAATTGCATTTTGATGGTACAGGGGTCAATATTGATAGCCCTGTCGAATTACGTTATGGCAAAAGTCTTGTTGGTGTTGCGTTTGATGATAATAGGGATGATAAACCAGCTCAGGTGGTTTCCTTTGAGGCGTCTGATTATGGTGTATTGCGAGCTGCAGGTCAGATAGCGCCTTATAAACTTGATTGTTGTAAAATGTATTTTCCTGGTCCGGCAGCCAAGCCAGCCACTTACCGAGGATTTGTGTATCATCGACCTGGGATGAACTACAATCCGAGTAAAATCAGTACGGCGGGGTTATCCACACATAATGTAAAAAACAGGCTGGGTATTTCAGGGAAGGGTTGGGAGCATAATTTACAGCTTTCATTGGTAGCAACGGTAAATTTCATTTTTAATAGGTTTGAGTCAAACCCAAATGAAAAAATAGAGATAGTGATACCCGCTTCCTATAGTCGAGGCGGTATAACCGCAATTGCTTTTTCCCAACGCCTCTCTGAAACCTTGCAGAGCATGGGGGTTAGCCAGGATCAGATTTCAGTGCATTTAAACCTGATTGATCCTGTTGCCGGTAGTGGTTATGGTACACTGACACGGTCACTCAAACGTCCTGATTATAGATACTGTTTGCCTACCATTTCACCTATTAGAATTGGTA
>JANQIS010000230.1 GCA_028282045.1 Gammaproteobacteria bacterium | reverse complement strand
TAGCGTGAAAATCTCGTATTATAGGCTGATGCTTGAAAAAGTATGCATTGATTGAGTGCAATTTGAAAGGGAATAACCCTTTTCGGATAGCCTCTTAAGTCAGCTAACGTAAGGGGTGGGGTAAGTACCCCATTGTTCCAGACTTCCATTCTGTCATCGAAAATAGCCAATGTGATTGATGCGTTATATACAGAATAATCCCTGTGGCAAATAGCATTGCAAAGAGCTTCTCGAATAGCCAATACTGGTACAAGTGGTTTATCTATTCGCTCTAGCTTGTTTTCATCAAAAAAGCCAGCGACGGGTAAATGTCTCATGACAAATTCATTGGCAGCTTTCATGATTTCAAAAGCATTGCCACTGACCATTTGATTATCAATAAAATCACCTAGCTTATTGGTGCCTTTGAAGCGAGCCATTTTAATCATGCACTGCGAAAAATCAGGGCTAGTGGACTGAGCAAAAAGTACCATTGCCGCATTTGTTATTTTGCCATTTTTAAGTAACTCGAGTTTACTTAAGACCTCGCTGACCGAGTCTTGCAATGAAGTGGAATCCAACCTGTTAACCTCCACCGCTATAGAGATCGTTTTTCTAATTTCATTATGATCAAGCTCATCAATAGAGACGTTGCTTAAAAAAGATTCCCAACTATGGTTAAGTTTTCCTCTTGTAATGATGAGCTGTTCATACCGATGCTGGCTCATGCGTTCAGTGGAACTTAATGTGCGTTGCCATGGCCTGCTATCATAAGTATGAGGTTTATGTGGACTTGGCGCTACTGAGATTGCAATTACTCGTTTTTTTGCGTCGTGGCTAATGGGATAGTAATGAATATTAAGCTGCGCTGCTGGCTCAATTTTAGAAGATTCATTGGCGATTTCACGTTTAGTAGCATCAGAGACATCCTGCCCGATGATTTTACCAGAATCATTAACCCCAATAAGAACGGTTCCACCACTCCCATTTAAGAAAGCACAAACTGATTCAAAAGCACGAGATAGCAAACTGGTTGATTTCTTAAATTCAACTGTTTCAGACTCACCTGAGTTGGCAAGCTCTTGAATATCACTCAGTGTCATATTGTTATCCTTTATTATTTGCAAACGACTGTTTCCAACAGCTTTGTACTTAACCTAAAAGGCCATAAGTCTTGAGCTAACTTTTACTGTCTCATGATAGTTATTGGCTCAAGCCAACCTTACACACAATTCATCACGAGCCTAGTGACGAATCTATTAGTCAGTCTTAGGGCAATCGAATTCCCTACAACTTTAGCAAAACTTAATCGATTGGCAGAGCCTTAGCTTCTTCTATATTTTACTGTTGTTGCATATCCACTAATACTTTTTCGGGCACATGTAGCGTGGTAGTTGGAAAGGCACACTCTCCACCACACTCATGAATAATACGTTCCACTTTGAGCATGACATCATCTTGAATTGCCTGGTACTCGGCCCACACAGTGGTTTTGGTGAAAGTGTAAATCATAAAGTTAATCGAAGAAGCAGCAAACTCAGTCAGACAGGTCATGCTAAAGGCATCCTGGTCAATATCAGGATGTGACTTGAGCATCGCCTGAACTTTGTCGACAATTTCACGCACTTTGGTGGCATCATCGTAGCGCACACCAAAGGTTTGTTTGATACGCCGGTTAGTCATGCGTGAAGCATTGACCACGATAATATTATTAAACACCGCATTGGGCACATAAATCGGCCGCTTATCAAAGCTGCGGATCAAGGTTAAACGCCAACCGATATCTTCTACCGTTCCTTCGATCTGACGATCAGGTGAATAAATCCAATCGCCTACGGCAAAGTGACGGTTAAAGTACACCATAATGCCACCAGCAAAATTAGCCAACAGATCTTTAGAACCAAAGGCAATCGCCGCTGCTCCAACACCACCGAAAGTCAGCAGACCGGTTAGCGGAATTTTAAAGATACCTAAAATCATTAACGCCGTGATCGCTAAGATAATCACCTGACAAAAGCGCACTCCTGCACGCACACTGGTCCCATCGATCTTACCACCGTCTTTACGTTTGAATTTTTTGGTGAAATATCTCTCCGCACGATTAAGGAAACGAAATAAAAACCACACACATAAAATAACAGTCGCCAACTGGAAACCATGCGCAATAATCGGTACGGCATTACTGGCTCCCAGCCATTCTAACAAAGTGTCAGCTAAGTATAAGGCACCCAATACCCATACATATACCCGCAGTGGTAACGACAAAGCACGCAACACCATTTCATCCCAGGGGATACGTGTATGGCTGGCTTTGCTAATCGAGGCATTCAAAACCAACCGGATTGCAATGTTTATCACCAGTACAATAATGAGCGTTGCCAATGCTTTTACGGCAAACAATGAACCACCGTTAAGTTGATGGAACCAGTTGATTATTTCTTGCTTCATAATACTTCCTTTAAATAACCGATTATAGATAACGCTGTTGTTGAGCCTGCAATTGCTTCATACGAGCTACGATACGCTGCTGAGGATAAATACGATCCGGTCGCAACCGAGCAATGCTGACTGTTTTATCAGCATAACACAGATCAGGTAAAGTCTTCAAAACCTGATCAATTACAGCAAACTCATTACCCATTAGCAACAGATCAAGGCCAACGTTCAATGCCCGCTGTACTACACCCTCCGGCTTACCAGTCTGTGCCGCAGCCATACCAAGGTCATCACTAATCAGCACACCACGAAACTGCAAAATTTGCCGGCACCACTCAACCCAAGAGTAAGAGAAACCAGCCGGTTGCTCATCAATACAATGATAAATAATATGCGACAACATCAGCCCCGATAAACCGATGACATCATGAGCCATAAAAGGAATCCAGTCTTGTTGCATATCCTCAGGGCAACGCCCATCCACCACACGATCTGTGTGGGTATCCCCGGCCACATAGCCATGACCAGGACAATGCTTACCCACTGGTTTAAATCCGGCGGCATGCATCCCCTGACAAAATGCTTGTGCCAGCCGCACGAGCGCATCAGGATTGGCATGAAAAGCACGGTTACCGATTACTTGGTTGTGTTGATAGTCTAAATCCAATACCGGTGCTAAATTGACATCAATACCACAACAACATAACTCCAAACACAGCAACTCCCCCATCCAGGCACTGATGCGCTGCGCCTGAAACGGCAGGCGATCAAAATACTGTCCCAACTGACGTAGTGGCGGGTATGAAACAAATCCGTCTCGAAAGCGCTGCACACGTCCGCCTTCTTGATCCACCATAATAATCAATGAAGGATCACGCAGTGTATGGATATGCTCAGTGAGCTTTTTAAGCTGATCAATTGATTGATAATTGCGGCTAAACAAAATTACCCCGCCCACTAAGGGGTGTTGCAAACGCCAACGGTCACGGCGTGATAGTGCCAGCCCCTCTACACCAATAATTAATGGCCCCAAACTCATCTGTTATTCCTCAATCATCACTTTGGTATAGACCGGTACCAAATCAAACAAACGCATCAAATCATCATTGCGCAAGCAAATACAACCTCGTGACATGGGTCGGCCACTAGTAAAGCGTTGCGGCGGGGTAGCGTGGATATACACATAGCGGCGCATTGTATCAACCTGACCGTCGCGGTTTTTACCCGACTCTAACCCACACAACCACAGAATGCGCGTGAGGATCCAGTCGCGCCCCGGGTACTGATCATACAGCGTTTGATCAAAAATCTCTCCGGTTGGCCGCCGACTGACGAACACACTATTGACCGGCTGACCGGCACCAATCTTAGCCCGAATATAATGTCTACCACGCGGTGTACATTCACTGCCCATTTGCTCGCCGACACCTTTTTTTGCTGTGCAGGCAGGCGCTCGAAATAGGCACTGACGCCCATCCCACACGGTTAATTGTTGTTGTCGTACTGAGATGTGAATATGCATTGATGGTGTAACTGCTATACTGGAGTTATCTTTAGAGTAAACAAGATAGGCTGATCTGGCCATGGATTCACACCCTTTTCATTTGATGACTTACAATATTCATAAAGGGTTCTCACCAGGTAATCGTTATCACACAGCGCATGCGATTAAAGCCGCTTTATTAGCTATTGAACCGGATATGATTTGCTTTCAAGAAATGCAAGGTGAGCATCACCCCAAGCGCT
>JANQIS010000222.1 GCA_028282045.1 Gammaproteobacteria bacterium | reverse complement strand
GAGCCCAAGAAAGTTGTATAAGTGATAGCGCCAAATACCGATAATTTCATGCATATAAATTTGTTGCAAGGCAAGATTATAACCCAGCGGAAAAATGGATTGGTCAGGGTAAGGATAGTCACTTGGTGCAGCGATGGTGTTAATATGAAAATGTCTGAAGTATTCCTGTGCCCTGTGCATATGACTGGAACTGGTAACTAACAGGAAGTGTTGAAATGGGTAGGTTTTTATTATGTGTTTGAGGTTTTGCTCAGGTACACCTAATTGCGTTAATACATGTTTATATAGCGTTGCTTCGGCAATATGATAGTGGTGGTTTGTCATACCGCCGGATAGAAAAATGGTGTAATCAATGCCATGATTTTTGGCAATGTTATAAATGCGATAAGCTTCTAAAATTCTCGGGTAAGCCAGTATACCAGGCTGTGCTTTTTTAGGGTAATGACTGATTCCTGCCCCCAGCACAATCATGGCATGATGGGCTACAATTGTTTTTGTGTTAATTGGTTGTGTGCTTTCCAAATAATTAGCAAGCAGTTTTGGAATCATGCCATTAGCTGAGAAATAAAAATAACATAGCGCCAATACCAGTAAAAACCGGCTCAATACTTTCCTCCAGAATATGAGCGCGATCACCACAGTTAGCACTAACAGTACGCTTGGGTAGAGTAATAAGCATAAGTTATTAAACAGGCTGGCTAGTAGCTTTTCCATAAACACGTCCAACGTATGTGACTTGACGATAAGTCTAGGTCAAAGCCAATGATATACAACTTTTAATGCAGAGAGAGATTTGTCGTTAATGGTGCCCAATCAAAAATTGTGCATAGTATCCGGTTAATACCAAAGCCGCCAAACCGGCTAAAGTGAGCAGCCGTACTGGCCAGCTTACCGGTTTTTTGAGTAGAATTTGATAGCTGCGCCAAATTAGGCCGGTGGTGTAGATGGCCACCGTTACCAGTGCCCAGAAGCGGTGTAGGCGTAACCAGTGCACTTGTATTGGATGATGGGTAGTGAAATAGTGCCAAGCAAAAGCACCGCTGATTAAGGCAACAATGGCGGCAATAGTGCCAATAATTAAGGCCAGATCAGTAGCAAACAAGAGCTTATCATAGGGCTTAAGTTTATAGGCCCAAAACCCGATACTGGCTAAGCTGAGCAAGGCGATGGCAAAGTGGATGACCATCAAATGGATATGGATTGATAGTGTCACAGTCGTTATCCTGCACCCGTCAGGCGATGGTATTTGGCCAGTAGTTGTTGTTTGGTTTCAATGTGTTCGGGGTCTATTGGTATACATTCCACGGGGCAGACTTGCTGGCACTGAGGCTCATCGAAGTGACCAACACATTCAGTGCATTTATCTGGATCAATTTCGTAAATTTGTGGGCCTTGGAATATCGCCTGATTAGGACATTCTGGTTCGCATACGTCACAGTTAATACATTCATCAGTGATTTTAAGTGCCATGATGGCGCTCCTGGTCTAAGTGCGCTGCAATACTCGGCGGCACAAAACGATTGATATCTTTACCTAAGCGATATATTTCTCGTACCAGCGTGCTGGTAATGCTACGGTATTGATCCTGTGGCAATAGCAATAGTGTTTCGATATCATCTGCCAGGTGGCGATTCATTCCTGCTAATTGGCTTTCATAATCCAGGTCGGTGCCGTTACGTACGCCACGCACAATGGCTTTGGCGCCATGTGCTTTGACGCAGTCGATCAATAAACCATCGATGGGCACGACTTTGATATGGGTTGTCTTAAATAGCTCTTGTAGCCAGATAAGGCGTTTTTCAAGAGGGATCAAGGGCTGTTTACCACCACCGTTAGCAACACCGATAACCAGTTGATCAAAGAGAGTGCCGGCACGCCTGATCACATCCATGTGACCGAGAGTAATTGGATCAAACGTACCGGGGATAAAGGCAGTTACCATGTTTCACAGCCCCGACTGGCGGTTAAGCGAATTCCTCGATTTGCTTAGGCACGCGGTTGACCAAAGAAGAATTCCACACCCGCGATAAAAAGTTAATACGGTTTAATTGAGGGTCTTTAAATTCATCACTATGAACGATCTTGGCTTGCGGTGCCGGTTGATTAAAACGAATATTGTACTTGCGCGCGATACGCCGTACGTTACTGACACCACAATCTAACTTTTCAGCCACTTGCTTTGAGGTTAAACCTTGGTTAGCGAAGTTGGCTAACAGCTCGGATACCGAGCAGTCGAATTGTTCGATAATACGTTGTTCGACAGTCATTGCTGCCATAGTGTTCCTCCCATTTTCATTCACGATTTGTGTCATTCAAATCCCCTCTTTAACTATTGCATTTGGAATGCTATCCCAAACGTATTGTATGAATTTATTGAGCGGGTTTTTGCATAAATTTACAACAAGCCAAGTTCCAGCTTAGCATCCTCAGTCATCATGTCTGAATTCCAAGGCGGGTCAAAAACCAGCACAACGTCCACGGATTTAACATCAGGCACGGCCTTAAGTTTATTTTCAGCATCCTGCTGAATAACCGGGCCCATACCACAGCCTGGGGCTGTAAGTGTCATTTGGACGCCGACATGGTAACCACCTTCTTTGAGTTCGGTGACCTCCATATCGTAGACCAATCCGAGGTCCACTATATTAACAGGAATTTCCGGGTCGTAACATGTTTTTAATTGTTCCCATAATAATTCTTTGCTAAACCCTTTTCCTGACTCAAGAAATTTATCGACTGGGCTCTTAATCGGTTCCTTGCCCAGAGCATCAGCATCTTTGCCATCAATGCGCACTAAATTACCATTGATGTTGACGGTAAAGCTGCCGCCGAGCGCTTGTGTAACCAACACTTCAGTGCCAGGGATCAGGGTGACAGACTGCCCATAGGGAATCAGTGTGCCTTCAACATCACGTTTGATTACCGTAATATCTTGTATATTCATACATCATCCTTGAACTGCTCATCAATGGTAAAGCTCTCACCACAGCCACAACGTCCGGTTTCGTTGGGATTAATAAAGATGAGTTGTGATTGGCCCAATTCTTTTTTAATAAAATCTATCGTCAGTCCGTTTAAGTAAGTTAGACTCTTTTTGTCGATGTAAATGGGCAGCGGGGAGTTGCCGGCGGCTTGAATATCATCTGTGTCTATGGATTCAATTAAAGCAGATTGATAGGTTAAACCAGAGCAGCCGGCTTTTTTGGTAAACAAACGTAAGCCTATTGCTTTTGGGTGTGCTTGTTGTTGCTCAGTAAAATGTGCGGCTGCAGCCGGGGTGAGATTGATCATAACTTGTTTTGGATTAAAGCGCGCTACCATAATCTAAGCTCCTTGTATTAAAGCCTTGGCTTGTAGCAATGCACTAACCAAGTGGTCTACTTCCTCAAACGTGTTATAGGCACAAAATGAGGCCCGCACCGTGGCATTGACTCCCAGTTGATGCAAAGCTGGCATGGCACAATGATGGCCTGCACGTACTGCAATACCGCTATGATCAATTAAAGTGGCCAGATCAAAAGCGTGAACACCTTCGATGGTAAAGGAAATAACCGGCGCTTTGTATTGTGCTTGGCCGTAGATTTTTAAGCCAGCAATCTCTTGCAGTGCTTGAGTGGCATAATGTAGTAGCTCACTTTCATAAGTTTGCATGGCAGGCCAGTCTATATTTTCCAGATAGTTGATTGCCGCGCCTAATCCGATGGTGCCGGCAATGTTGGGTGTGCCGGCTTCAAACTTAAAAGGCAAAGTATTGAAGGTAGTATGCTCAAAAGTGACTTCATGGATCATGTCACCACCGCCTTGATACGGTGGCATTTGTTCGAGCAATTGCTCTTTCCCATACAATACACCAATACCCGTGGGACCAAACATTTTATGACCGGAACACGCCATAAAATCGCAGTCTAAGTCTTGTACGTCGATACGTTCGTGCACTGTGGCCTGGGCGCTGTCGAGCAGTACGGGTACATCATGTTTATGGGCACTGGCAATCATCGCCTTAACCGGATTAATGGTGCCCAGCGCATTAGAAACATGGCATAGTGCCACCAGTTTAGTGCGTTCGGTAAACAGAGCCTCGTATTGGGTTTGCAATAACTCACCCTGGTCATTCATCGGAATGATCTTAAGTACAATACCAATTTGATCACGCAATAGTTGCCAGGGCACAATATTGGCATGGTGCTCCATGGCGCTGATAATTACCTCATCACCGGCTTGTAATTGGCTACGGCCGTAACTTTGTGCCACCAGGTTAATCGATTCAGTAGTGCCGCGGGTGAAAATGATTTCGCTGGTCGTACGTGCGTTAATAAAATCGCACACGCGCTGGCGTGTCAGCTCATAACGCTCAGAGGCTTGCTGGCTCAAGTAATGCGTGCCACGATGTACATTGGCATTATTATGGCGATAAAAGTAGTTAATTGCCTCAATGACGCAGCTAGGACGTTGTGTGGTGGCGGCGTTATCCAAATAAACTAACGGCATGGCATTGACTTTGTCACTAAGGATGGGGAAATCATTGCGGATGCCGATAACATCCCATTGCAGCATTGTGTTCATGAGTGTATGGCTGGCCTCGTTCATTGTCGGTTTGTGATTCCTTTCAGATAGGCGGTTATTTGCGGGTGGTCGATGGTAGCTTCGACGTCAGCAGTAAACGCTTGAGTGAGTAATTCTCTGGCTGTCGATGGCCCAATGCCACGACTTTGCAAGTAAAATAACTGCTGCGCATCCAACTGCCCGACGGTCGCCCCGTGAGTACAGTTTACCGCATCACTATAAATTTCCAACTCCGGTTTGGTATCGATTTGTGCCCGGCGCGACAGCAGCAAGTTATGGTTATGTTGATGGGCTGCGGCATTAATGGTCGCGGCATGAATAATAGCTTTGCCATTAAATACTGCATGGGCTTTGTCTTGCGCTAAACCTTTGTAGAACTGAGTACTGGTGGTCTGTGAGGCGTGGTGCTCAACTAAAATATGATGGTCGCTGTGTTGTTGATTACTAAGGCGATAGGTGCCATTGGCGGTACAACTGGCGCCCTCGCCCTGTAAGTGAGCATGTACGTCATAGCGAGCCAGGCAATGATGCCTGGCATGACAATAATAAAAACACGTACTGTTGCATTGCTGTGTCAGGTGCAGGCCGGTGATATATTGCCCTTGACTGTGGTCAGTTTCCAGAGCGTAGTGCTGGTAGTGGCTGTCAGCAGCTAATGCTGTGCTCATTAGCACGCTTTGCAATGTTTGTTGCGGTGCCTGGCTCAATTCAATCACACACGCTTGAGCTTGTTCGCCAAGAATAATGTGATGGCGATAGTGTGCTGAACCGACACCATCTGCACTATGTACGATAATCAAAGGCTTATCGAGTTTGGTGTGCGCGCCAACGTCAATGATCAAGCCATTTTGCATATGGCTTAGTGTCATTGCTGCGGCACGGTGGCGAGTAAAATCGATGTCAACTTCACTGACTGCTTTGAGTTGCTCTGGTGTGGCTGCTGTCCAATCAACCAATCTCACCCCCTGCGGTAGTTCATCTCGATGTACTAATTGGCCGTGATGGAACACCAAATAATAGCCGTCAAAGTCATGCACTATATGAGGTGATCGCTGCGAGGTTAGCAACGGAAATTGTTGTTGATGCCATAGTCGCTTAAGCGGCGTGTATTTCCAATGTTCGGCTTGGCGATCTGGCAGACCGTGTTCAACAAAAAAGGCACGTGCCTGTGCTTGCACTGTAGCAAGGGCGGGTTGTTGTAGTGTGATGGCCCCAGGAATTAGCTCCCTCATGTGCTGGTTTCCTCAATCCAGGCATAACCTTTCTCTTCCAGCTCCAAGGCAAGTGTTTTATCACCGGATTTAACAATACGCCCATCGGCCAATACGTGAACAAAATCCGGCACGATATAGTTCAGCAGGCGTTGATAATGGGTTACCACAATAAAGCTGCGCTGCGCACTGCGTAGGTAATTTACGCCTTTAGAGACCATCTGCAAGGCATCGATATCCAAACCGGAATCAGTTTCGTCTAAAATGGCAAAGCTGGGTTCGAGCACTAACATCTGCAACACTTCGTTGCGTTTTTTCTCGCCGCCGGAAAAACCTTCATTAACGCCACGCTTTAAGAATTTCTTATCCATCTGCAGAATCTTAAGTTTGTCCCGCACCAGTTGCATAAACTCAGCAGCATCAAGCTGTGGTTCACCACGGGCTTTACGTTGCATGTTGTAAGCTGTGCGCAGAAAATAGGTGTTGTTAACGCCAGGGATTTCCACTGGATATTGAAATGCTAAGAACAAGCCAAGTTGCGCACGCTCATGTGGTGCCATGCTCAAGATGTCTTGGCCGTTAAAAGTGACGCAACCTTGCGTGATTTCATAACCGGCTTTACCAGCCAGCACATTGCCCAGAGTACTTTTGCCAGAACCGTTAGGGCCCATAATAGCATGGACTTCACCAGGGTTAATCGTCAGGGTGATGCCTTTAAGGATAGGCTTGTCATTGACGCTGGCGTGTAAGTTGTTGATTTCAATCATATTATATCCCTAACCTGTCCAGGTTAACCTACGGCACCTTCGAGGCTGACTTCCATCAGCTTTTGGGCCTCCATTGCAAACTCCATTGGGAGTTCTTTAAATACACGTTTACAAAAACCGTTAACGATCATAGCGATGGCGTTTTCTTCATCCAAACCACGTTGCATCAAGTAAAATAATTGGTCTTCAGAAATCTTAGATGTGGTGGCCTCATGCTCAACCTGTGCAGAGGGGTTTTTCACTTCCATATAGGGAAAAGTGTGTGCACCACACTGGGAACCAATAAGCAATGAATCACACTGGGTGAAGTTACGTGCGTTATCAGCCTTGGGGCCAACGCGCACCAAGCCACGATAAGCATTTTGGCCATGGCCAGCAGAAATGCCTTTAGAAATAATCGTGCTGGAGGTGTTTTTACCTAAATGAATCATCTTGGTGCCGGTATCGGCTTGTTGATAATGGCGAGCCAGAGCGACGGAGTAGAACTCGCCAACACTATCATCACCTTGCAATATCACGCTG
>JANQIS010000194.1 GCA_028282045.1 Gammaproteobacteria bacterium | reverse complement strand
CAAAATCACAGGCCATAACCCGTTCGATTATTTGTTCACGTAGGATTGTATTGATGATACCAAGATTTTCAAGTTGAATGATCCATTGACGTGCCTGAGAAGTGATTTTTTGACGTTCTTGGGCGCTAAAAACCCGTACACTATGAGTACTGGGCTGATTGACCGTGCGTTGCATATTAGTGCGGCTAAATTCACTGAGCCACTCAACCGTGCGATCAAGCTCCATTTGCGGAACACCTGCATCTTCAAGAGCCTGGATGATGTCGAGTTGGTCCTCATCAATGAACTGGCTGTCCTGGTGGATTGCTTCTAGCAGCTCGATTACCAGATTAAATGTTTCTTCTTTCATTTGCTGCCCCCGCTCCGTTGTTAATATTTGACTACTTTATTTTGGCATAACCCCCAGGGACCGGAGTTATTAAATTTTGTAGCTCCATATTGAGTAACATAGAGGATACTTCAGAAGGCGTCAATTGGCTTTGGGCAATTATTTCATCGATATGGGTGCCACCTTGGTCAATAAGATTGAGTAATTCTTGGTAACTGGTATCTTGCAGCAATTCGCAAACACGCTCAGATGTCTGCTCGCAAGCAGCATGTGGCGGCACTATCAACGCTTGCTGTAAGCTATGCTCACAGCAGGATAGAATGTCTTGGACAGATTCTACCAGGTTGGCACCTTGGCGCAGCAGCTCGTGGCAGCCTTTGCTTTGAGGTGCATGAATGGAGCCGGGGATAGTCATAACCTCACGGCCTTGCTCGTTGGCGAGCCGTGCGGTAATCAGTGAGCCACTTTGTGCGGAAGCTTCGATAATTAAAGTCCCCAAGCTCAGTGCGCTAATAATACGATTGCGCTGTGGGAAATTACTTTTATTAATCGGCCAGCAGCCGAGCGGAAACTCTGAAACCAAGGCACCCTGCTGTGCAATGCGGTGTGCCAAGGTCTGATTACGTTTGGGGTAGACTTGATCCAGCCCGGTACCGCAAACCGCGATGGTCTGACCATGGGCGTATAGCGCACCTTCGTGGCAAGCAGTATCGATACCTTGGGCTAAGCCGCTGGTGACAATAATGCCGTATTGGCTTAGTTGTTTGGCAAATTCAAAGGCATTATTGCGCCCATATGCAGTTGGATGGCGGCTGCCGACCATAGCGATTTGTGGGTCATTGAGTATGTCGGCATTGCCTTTAACATAGAGTAATAGTGGTGGGTTGCTAATAGTTTTAAGTTGTTGCGGATAACGTGGGTCATCAAAGCTAATGATCCACTGATCTTCTGCAGTTTGCCATGCTAATGCTTGCTCTAGTGCGGCCTGATCCGGATGCTGTAGGGCTTGCAAGGTTTCTTTGTTGAGTCCCGTCTGATGACCGCTGGCAGGTAATTGTGCTAAAAAGGCTTCCAGGGTGCCGTATTGTTGCAAGGCTTGCTGTAGGGCTGCTGAGCCAAACCGCACCGCCAAATGAGCGGTTAGCCAATGGTGTAGTGCCATAAATGAAACCGTTAAACAGTATGGATTGATTGTATTATGGGCAAGCGGTGTGGGTCAAGGTGATAAGCTAGCCGTAAAATTTCGGCTCAAAATGGTCATCAGGGCGGCGCCGAAAGCGTTTGTAAGTCCATTCATATTGTTCAGGAAATTGATTGACAGCCGCTTCAATCGCCTGATTCATGGTTCGCGCGGACACGGCAATATCATCATTATAAATACCATCGTCAACACGTGAGAAAAACACTTCATAGCCTCGCCCCCAGGCCAGGCGTTTTGCATAGCAAAGCAAAACCGGTACTTTGGATTTCTGTGCTATTTTAGGGACTAACGTCATGGTTTGGGCATCGATGCCCATAAAGGACACATAGACGCCACCCTGATCGCCCGGTTGATGATCAGGAAAGATGCCAACACACTTACCCTGTTTGAGTGCTTTATATAAGCCGAGCACGCCTTGGCTGGAAATGGGGAACATTTCGGTGTTAAGGTGTTGCTGGCGGATGTGTAAAATAATACGGCTAAAAAATGCCTGTTTGGGGAGTTTAAACAGGGCGGCGAGCTGACAGTGTGCGGCACAGTAAATATTACTCATTTCCCAGGCGCCGTGGTGTGGGGCCAGTAATAATGCCCCTGATTTGGCGGCTTCAAACAACTCAATATTATGGATGCAAACGATTTTTTTCAGTACTTTGTCGGTAGAGGTAAACCAAAACCAGGGCATCTCGGCTGCACGTTGCAGGGTGTGGATCATGGTGAATTTGATACGCCGTTCCTGGGCGCAGGTCGATAACGTAGGATAACAGCGTAAAATATTGGTACGTACCGTGCGGCAGTATTTCACATTAAGCCGGTACATCAGGCGTGCCACCATACTGGCTAAAGGATGCATAATCCATAACGGCACTTTGCTGATCAGTTTCAATAATAAGATGATAAGCTTGGCACGCATAGTGAATTTGGATATTTACCGTGAAAATGCCCATACTACAGGCGAAAAAGTTTCCTGACAATTTAGCCAGTAATGTTTGTTTTTTTATTTGGCTTGTGTTTAGGAT
>JANQIS010000176.1 GCA_028282045.1 Gammaproteobacteria bacterium | reverse complement strand
ATCGCCACTCGTTATGCAAAAAATGCCAATTCGTTCCTTGCGGCAGTACAATTTAGGGCCATGATGATGTGGTGTATAATTTGACGACACCCTCTAGGGTTTGCAAAAATATTTTTCCCTTGGCCTTTGTTACTTTCCATTGAGCTTAACATTTCTTCGATGTCCTGGTATGTTCCGTCCAAATACACCAAGTTTTTCAACGGTATCTCACTAATACCTGTACCCATAAATGTTGTAATATTACTACTATCAGATTCTGACAACCAAAGACGAAAAATCTTTGCCACTTGTTTTTCTGCTTCAATATCGAACTGCAGTTCTGATAAATTAAGGGCATTAATAAAATCTGAAAAGTGTATTTCCTCTTCATTTCCTTTATTTTGAAACTCCGGTAACCTAGTAAGGCCATCCAATTTATCTAACAAAAGTTTATCATAGTGCGTAAGGCTTTCTGCGTCAGGATCTTTTAACAGTCCGCTATCCTTCGCCTCAATAATATGTCGGTGTGTTGTAATTAACTCAATGAGTTCAAACTTTCTCATCTTGCCAGGTATTCCTTTTTGTATGAGTGTTTATATGTTGACCAAAACTGTAGTGCTTATACGGGTCGAATACCATATTATCCTAGTAAGTATTTTTACGAATACAAAATACACTGCAAAAAAATCTCTCTTATTCCGACTTGCTGATGTCTGTGCGCCCAACTCGTTAGGTAATACCTTTTACTGCTTTTTATACTACCCTGCTCAAGCTTAGTCTGTGGTGTATTGCGCCTGGACTGTGGTAATCACCACCGTATTGATAATATCGGTCACACTGCAACCACGGCTTAGATCATTTACTGGTTTTTTCAGGCCCTGCAATACCGGCCCAATGGCAATAGCACCGGTTTCACGTTGTACAGCTTTATAGGTGTTGTTGCCAGTGTTAAGGTCAGGGAAAATCAGGACTGAGGCTTGTCCGGCAACTTTAGAGTCAGGCATTTTCTTTTGTGCCACATTCACATCAACCGCTGCATCATACTGCAATGGTCCTTCGATCAATAAATCCGGGCGTAAGGATTGTACTAAATGCGTGGCCTGGCGCACACGTTCCACGCTCTCACCTGAACCGGAATTGCCTGAAGAATACGATAGCATGGCAATACGTGGCTCTACACCAAAACGTTTGGCATTGTCAGCAGCTAGGATGGCGATTTCTGCCAGCGTCTGCACATCCGGTTGCGGATTGGTAGCACAGTCACCATAAACCACCACACGATCAGGCAAGCACATCAGGAAAATTGATGATACGCGATGACAGGAAGGCGTTGTCTTGATGATTTCCAGTGCTGGCAATACCGTTTCACCGGTGGTGTGCATGGCACCGCAAACCATGCCGTCAGCTCGCCCCTCATAAACCATCATGGTGCCAAAGTAATTGCCCTTTTGTAGCCGATCAAGTGCAATATCCAAATTCACCTGGCGATGTTGACGCAACTCATAATAACGTTGTGCGTAAGCCTGATAGTCTTTATCTGTTTTGGGTGTAATGATCTGTGCGCGAGACAAATCTAACTGCGCCTGGTGTGCCATCAACTCGATGGCTTTGGCATCTCCTAAAATAGTCAAATCTACCACGTCACGACGTAGTAAATAGTCTGCTGCCTTGAGAATACGTATATCACTTCCCTCAGGCAATACAATATGGCGCTTGTTTTGGCGAGCCTGCTCGAGCAACTGGTAGATAAACATTTGAGGGGTAAGTTTAATCTGATGCTCTTGAGTAATAGCAGCTACTAAGGCTTTTTCGTTAATATAGTGAACGACATAATCCATAAAATCTAACACACGATCATTATCAGCCCGCCATAAATGGTAGCTTGCCTGTATCAGCGATTCGGTCGCTTTGTATGAGTTTAATGGTGTTGTAGCAATAGCAAAAGTACTGGGTAAACCTTCAATAATCTCACGCGATGCTTCACTTAAGCCATCGTAACTTGTCAATAACAATCCTGCAATTTTAGCAAATCGGGTCGACTGGTCCGCTAACAAGCAGCCCATAATGATGTCATCACGATCGCTGGGTGTGATCACCAACATTTTGTCGCGTTGCTGGCGCGTTTTGAGAAACGACTGCACCGGACGTGCCGCAATGGTGAAGTCACAAACCAACCGCCCTGCTTCGCCTTGTCCATATAAGATTTCGCCGGCAATTTCACTTACTGCCTCAGCTACTGTCGGATTGGCAATCGCTTCATTGTCAGGAACCACATCTACCAATGCATATTGCTGATAAGTTGTTTGTAATGCCTCACGGATTTGATGTTCTTGTTCTGCTGGCGCTCGGTTGACAATAATCCCTAAAACATCGGCTTTATGCTTTTGTAATGGCTGTAGCGTACAGGCTACTTCTTGCAATGTGGCTGTGAGTGTTTTGCCGGCACGAATGACCACCACCATCTGGCAACCCAACGTATTGGCCATGGTGATATTGAGCTCAAATTCGTTAGCTAACAACTGACTTTTAAAATCACTGCCCTCACACACCACTACCTCATAATCTGATTCGATCGCTTTAAAGCGGGTTAAAATAGTATCCAGATAGTCACTTGCTTCATGAGTAATCAGGTCTTGCTCTAATGTTTCAAGGTCAATGCCATATAATGATTGTGTGTCCGGTTTAAGCTTGAATAGTTGTTTAGCAAGGTCAACATAGGCATCCACTTGCTTTTCACGCGCTATAGCAATAGTTTTAAAATATCCGTTGCTGGCGTAGTGAGAACTGAGCACTTGCATTAAGCCAAAGGTAATCAGCGATTTTCCCGTTCCGGCACGATTACCGGTAACATAAAGATTATGTGTCATATCATCAGTCCCACAGTATTGATAACAGCACCTATTTATTCGGTAGCTAAGATTATCATTGATTACAATCACCTATGGCGGCTATGATAACAAGAGAGTGAAATTGATAAAACCATTTGCTAAAGGGCAGAAGATGAGTGTCTTTGACAAAATCATAGGTAAGCCTCCTAGGAAAAAGACTAAAACTAAAAGTGAAGGTGGGCGCAACCTAAGTGGTAGGGCAAATGTTGCTAATAATGCTATGCCTCTGGCTTTGGGATTGGCCGGTCTTAACAAATTTGAAGGCAAACCGGCCTCTTATGTGTCACTCAAAGACCTTCCTCAGGTTAATGCAATGGCACAAGCTGCTGCCGCTGCTTTGCAAAACGAACTGGATCACGGCTTTGCCCCATCACCATTTGGCTCATCGCATCCGGATCTGACCCGTGATTCTGGTGGGTCAGATGAATCACCTGAGCGCTATTCCAGCAATCCAAACCGCCATATTAATACCCAAATGCTGCCTGATGGCACCAAACAGCTTACTTTGCAGATGAACCTTAGTGGCAGTTTTATTGTTAATGGAAAGATTAATAACAAACCTGTCAAATTCCTGGTGGATACGGGGGCCTCTCAGGTATCGATTCCTGAACAAGTTGCCCTTTCGCTTGGCTTGAGCCGTACCGGGCGCAAGATTGTTATCCACACGGCCAATGGGCAAGTGGATGCCTATGAAACCGAAATCGATGTATTGAGCATGGGTCAAATTGAATTACGCTTCATCCCTGCCCTGATTAACCCTGGTGATCCTAGTGATACCATTTTGCTTGGTATGAGCGCACTCAAACATCTTCATTTTACCCAGAAGGA
Source organism: Gammaproteobacteria bacterium (assembly GCA_028282045.1). Classification (GTDB taxonomy): domain Bacteria; phylum Pseudomonadota; class Gammaproteobacteria; order Francisellales; family CACEW01; genus JANQIS01. The sequence goes on along the minus strand of JANQIS010000176.1, from coordinate 1,902 downwards.
TGGTATGTTAATTTTGCAGCAGTCATAGAAGGTGCAATCGAGGTATGAGGCAAGTCAATATCCAGCATGGATGAGTATAATTTAAATTTCAACGCCATTGACCTCACACAGCCAATCATAAGCATTGCGAAATAGTTTGATCCACGGTGAAAACTCATCCCACTCGTTAGGGAAATAAGAGAATTGTACACTCATAAAAAGCCTTTCAGGGTGACACATTAACGCACTAATACGGCCATCTTCATTGCAAAAGCCGGCAATTGCGCCTTCCGAACCACATGGGTTTTGTGGATAACACTGTGTCGGCTCACCTTGACTATCAATGTAAGAAAGTATCAACTCTTGCTGTGAGCTTAATTGCGCAACGCCATTATCATAAGCATAACAGCACCGTCCTTGAGTACAAGAAACGATAATCGGTAATGCGCTGCCGGCCATATCGTTAAATAATACGGATTTATTCTCACTGCAACCAACCATGACCAGACGTGACTCCAACAAACCAGAGCTATTCTCTTGAAAGTCAGGCCATAGCGCACTGCCAGGAATAATGTCGCGTAAGTGTGTTAGTAGCTGTGCACCATTGCCCACACCCAGCACAAAGCGCTGGGTATGGGCAAAAAAAGAGGCAAACTGCTCACGCATTGCCTGGTGCTGTAAAATAGTTTGTGCCCACCCTTTGCCTGCACCTAAATGGTCTTGGTAGGTACTACTGCCGCCACAAATGGCCAGTCCATGAAAATCAGCCAGACAGTAGCGTTGAGATCGTAAATCATCCATGGTTAGATCAACTGCCTCAAAGCCTACCATTTGGAAGGCACTAGCCAGTTCACCTTCACCGGTACTATCAGGGTGGCGCAAAATAGCAATGCGCCAATTTGCTTGTGCTTTGCCATGCTCATGACAATGGTCAAAGTGATAAGGCACCCGACTGTATAGGCCCATAAAGTCAGGGGCAAGCAGGGTTTGGTATTCCTGTTCGACTAAATCAGGATGATTAAATGTATGTTCGATCGCACGGCTAGTGGAGAGCCACTGCTCGCACAGGCTATAGATATCGCTATGGAAAACTTCGATATCATCATAAGAAATGACTACATCCGGTTTCTTGGTTACCTGTCCTACTACATAAGAATCGATACCGTAAGAGTCAATGATGTCGGCAGCTTCATCAACCCGATCGAGTGGAATTTGAATCACAACACCCAACTCTTCATTAAATAAAGCACTGAGTAGAGAATCTCCCAGCGTATCGAGATAAAGGTCCAAGCCCACACGATTAGTAAAGGCCATCTCCAACAATGTTACTAATAAGCCACCATCAGAACGATCATGGTAAGCAAGCAGGATTTTTCTTTCACGCAGTTCCTTAATCAGTGGAATGAATCTAGCTAATGTTTTGGTGTTAGCATCCGGACAGGCCATGGGTGCTAACTGCATGACCTGACTTAAAATAGATCCGCCCAGGCGTTGTTTTCCGGCCGCCAAATCAATCAACATTAAATAGGTTTCGCCGGAATGACGCTTACAACGCGGCAGCAAGGTGGAGCGGATATGCCGAGTGGCTGATGAAGCTGCAATGGTCACATTCAAGAATAATGGGTCTTCAGGATCTTCCAGCGGATGGGATTCAATGTCGTCGGTTGCGACTTCAAAGCCAAGCTCACTGGATAAATCAGTTAATAAATTCTCAAGCATACGATACAAAGCACAATCTTGAGGCGGGTAGCTGATGTACCATGTCGGTGCTAAGGTAATTTTACGCATAGAAGTAATATCGGCTGCGCATAAGTTAGTAATGGCCTCACCAATAGCCATACGCATTCCTGCAAGTGGATTCAATGCCATTAGCGGCTGTTTTTCACCATAGGCTGTTGCAAATCCTCGTACACCACGATACCC
>JANQIS010000171.1 GCA_028282045.1 Gammaproteobacteria bacterium | reverse complement strand
TCATAGTAGTGGCCAGATAACTGGTCACACCTTCAGACAACACCGCCTGGCCAATGGTAGAGAGTGCCGCATCAGTGGCATCCATTGTGTCAGCACCTTGAGCACCATGAATAAAAATATCGATCAGACCAGGCGCTACAATGGCTCCATCGGCTACCACTTCATCTGCCGGGATGAAGTTATTGTGGCGCACCTGTTGTATCACACCATCGATAATGTCAATTTGTGCCGGTTTGATGCTGCCATCAGGCAGCATGACTTGTTTGGCTTGGAGGGTTTTTATCATTACCTTTACCTACAATGTTTGTGTGACCTTTTGTAGGTTATTGGGCTGGTCCGGGTTCAGTCCTCGCGCCAGCGCCAGTTGTGCCACATGCAAATAAAAAGTTTGTACGACCAATAGCGGATCAACCAGAGGATGCAGCGCTTTAGGCAAGGGCAGATATTCTGCTGTCAGCTCTGAGCTTGACGCAACCACACCAGGGCAAGCAAACAGCACCCGTCCGCCAAGGTCGCGAATGCGTGCGCAAACTTGCTCAGTACTGTGTAGTGCCGCATCCTTTTGACCCAGAATTAACACTGGATAATCCGGTTTAATCAAAGCAAATGGCCCATGCAGCACTTCAGCACTGCTAAAAGCCTCTGCGTGTAACACGCAGGTTTCTTTAAACTTTAGCGCCACTTCTAATGCCACTGGAAAGCTATAGCCACGGGCAATAATCAATGCGTCGCTCACTGCTTGATAAGCTGTGATAAATTGGTCCCAGTGACATCGCTCGGCCCGTGCCAAACGTGCTGGCAATTGAGCTAACGCTGTCATTAAAGTTTGGTCTGATTGATAGATGGCGACAAAATGCAACAAAGCAAACAGACTGCTGACATAGCTTTTGGTAGCCGCAACAGACATCTCAGGGCCAGCCCATAGAGGCACCACATATTCAGCCGCGCGGGCCAACGGTGAAGCAACCTCATTGACGATGGCCACTGTCACCGCCCCTTGCTCACGGCAAGCGCGCACCACTTCAACTAGGTCAGGGCTTTGTCCGGATTGGGAGATTGCCAACACTAAAGCATTTTTCACGCAAGGTCTGCGTTCGTAAATGGTATATATTGATGGTGCCGCTGATGCGGTTACCCAGCCACATTGAATCTCAAAAAGGTACTTGGCATACATGGCTGCATGATCAGAACTGCCGCGTGCTATGGTCATCACAAACGGCGGTGGAGATTGTTTGAGTCGATAAGCAATCGCCTCCCATACCGATTGATTTTCCTGATATTGCCGTGCCAACACTGTCGGTGCTGACAAGGCTTCACGCGCCATCTGTGTCATCATGGTTAGCCTGTCTTATCCAATATGTATTTACGAATCATCAAGATGGCTCCTTGCGTTGCGCTTTGTTTGGGTTTCACAATACGCTTAAGTAACTTTTCATTCAAGAACGGCTCTAAAAAAGGCGCGACACCGCCCATCAAACATAAGGGCAATGGTTTTTTACTGGTTTGGTGTCCGAGCAATGCCTCACCCACAGCGTTAATATATTGTGCCGCTTGCTGGATCAGTTGGGTGGCAAAAGGTTCTTCTTTACCTAAGTGTAGCATGACATAAGGTGCTAATTCAGCAAAGTCTTTCGGTTTGGCCTGATTAGCCCAGGTCGACATAGCTTGAGCATCATTATCAAAGAATTCAAATACCGATTCAAACAAAGGCGAGACCGATCGACGCCCGTCAATCCACTGAAAGGTGGCACGTATCGCCTCCAAACCGAGCCAAGCACCGCCACCTTCATCGGCATGAGGAAATCCCCAGCCGGCAACACGTGACACAACGCCTCGGTCAATCTGGTAACCCACTACACCGGTACCGGCAATAATCACAGCACCGCTTTTGCCGGCATGAGCTCCCAAACAGGCAACATATGCATCTGAAGCCAGTACGGAAGATTCAAACTGGGTTAATTTAGCCAGAAAAACATCTTGGCATAGTGATACTTCTGTACCGGCCAACCCTAAGCCGATATGGTAGCGATATCGATCGTCTCCCATTGCTAATCCTGCGCCACTGAGTGCAGAATTAATGCCATCGATAACGGATTGATAAGCCCCATCAACATCGGTGCGGATATTGCTGGGACCTGCTTGAGCACAACCGATTTCCTCACCGAGTAAAGTTTGGCAAACGACCCGTGTTTTGCTGCCACCGCCATCCACACCGATGAAGATATCTTCTTGCACACTATATCCTTAATCTTCTTGGTACCTGAGAAAGTTAGTCACAAACTGGTATTCTGTCCAATCAGGGTTAGCAAGATACAACCCCTGTACAGTCACAGTAACAGATAAAGCTCAAAACGAAAATGCGCTATTTGAACCGGTAGAATACTACTTGCCTCAACTGCCTCATCACCGTAAAGTATGTTACAAAGAACATCTTATGTTATTTTATGCTCGTTTTGATCTCACCGGCAAAAAGCCAGAATTTTGATACGCCTTCACCAGTGAAAACGGCCACCCAACCGGTATTCCAACAACACGTTAATCAACTGATTAGGATATGCCGCCGGCTAGATGAATCTGAGTTAGCAAAATTGATGTCTATCAGCCCAAAGCTGGCAGCCCTCAACCATCAGCGTTATCAAGCATTTGACCCGGATCATTATGACCTTAGCAACGCCAAGCAAGCTTTATTTGCTTTCCAGGGTGATGTCTACAAGGGCCTGGATGCACAAACGCTAGACCAAGACAGTATTGCATTCTGCCAGGATCACTTAGCTATAATCTCTGGCCTGTATGGTTTGTTACGCCCACTAGATCTAATACAACCTTACCGTTTGGAAATGAAAACCAAGCTGCATACCCCTAAAGGCAAAGACCTCTATGCCTTTTGGTCAACACAGTTAACACAACAACTCAACCAATGGCTACAACCTCATGCTGAGCACACTATCGTTAATTTAGCCTCAAATGAATATTTTCAGGCTACTTGCCCCAACATGATCAAGGGACGGATCCTAACGATCGATTTCAAAGAATCTAAAGAGGGCCAACTCAAAACCGTTGGCATCCATGCAAAACGCGCGCGCGGTTTGATGTCTCGTTATATCCTCACACATCAAATCACCCACAGCGAACCCCTTAAGCACTTCGCCGAAGCCGGCTACCAATTCCAGTCTGAACTGAGCCAAACTGACCGCTGGGTTTTTGTCCGCTAGCTGCGCTCGCCAATCTCTTTCAAATACCATCAACCGGCTGCACATTAAGAAGGCATACGATACAAACCTATGTCTGGTCGTGTTTCAAAAGTGTTGTTGACGACAATTTCACCCGCACTCCTTAGAAGAAGTTTTTGTTTATATAAAGCCCAATAATCGTGTCATGCATCAGTT
>JANQIS010000073.1 GCA_028282045.1 Gammaproteobacteria bacterium | reverse complement strand
CCTATCCTCCGTGTAGTGTTGTTGATGTGATATCGATCAACTATACCTGTGACTACTTTCTATATCAATAGATCACAAAAAATATAACGATATGTTGTTTTTGCATCACGGCGCTTGGCTTGGGTACTGGTTTAAAACCCAAAGCATTCCCACACTAATGCGTTTTCACAAGACAAAGAAAATATCGATGAAAATTAATGTTCCCGTGTGGCCTGGAATCTAATATCCGGATAGCGCTCTTGCGCTAACTGCAAGTTCACCATGGTCGGAGCCAGGTAAGTGAGTTGGTCACTGCCATCCAAGGCGAGCTGGTCGCTAACTTTGTCTTGAAAACGGGCGAGCTTCTTTTCATCATCACAACTCACCCAACGCGCGCAGGCCATTTGGATCGGCTCGTAAACACACTCGACGTTATATTCATCTTTCAAGCGTTGGGCCACCACGTCAAACTGCAACACACCTACAGCGCCAAGCACCAAGTCGTTATTCTTGAAGGGGCGAAACACTTGGGTGGCGCCTTCTTCAGAAAGCTGGATCAGCCCTTTTTGTAGCGCTTTCATTTTCAATGGATCTTTCAAAATGACACGACGAAAAATCTCTGGTGCAAAATTAGGAATGCCAGTGAATTTCATCACCTCACCTTCAGTAAAAGTATCACCGATCTGGATGGTGCCATGGTTGTGCAAGCCAATAATATCACCAGGGAAAGCTGCTTCGACCGCTTCACGCTCACCTGCCATAAAAGTCAAGGCGTTGGCAATTTGCACCGGCTTACCCAGGCGCACCTGGTATAGCTTCATACCTTTGCGATAAGTACCGGAACACACCCTTAAAAAGGCAATACGATCGCGATGCTGTGGGTCCATATTGGCTTGAATTTTAAAAACAAAACCGGAAAACTTAGGCTCACCGGGTTTAACCTCGCGCTGATCGGTCTCACGCACCAGAGGTGATGGTGCATGTTCTACAAAACCATCAAGCATTGGTTTGACACCGAAATTGGATAATGCCGTACCGAAAAACACCGGTGTCTGCTTACCTTGTAAATACAGTGAATGATCAAAAGTGTGACTGGCACCGCGCACCAGTTCAATTTCTTCACGAAACCCATCCGCTTCAGCTTCAGAGCCCATAAGCGCAACAAACTCAGCACTCGCTAAGCCATCGATGATACGATACTCATATAAGTGATGGCCGTGGCCGGTCTCAAACACGATGATTTGATCTGACAGTAAATGGTAAATGCCTTTGAATAACTTACCACTCCCAATGGGCCAGGTAATCGGAGCACATTGAATATTAAGGATGGATTCAATCTCATCGAGCAGCTCTAGTGGGTCACGGATGTCTCGATCACATTTATTAATGAATGTCCAAATTGGCGTATCACGCAGACGACAGACCTCCATCAACTTAATGGTACGTGGCTCAACCCCTTTAGCAGCATCAATCACCATCAACGCAGAATCCACTGCAGTGAGCGTACGGTAGGTATCTTCTGAAAAGTCTTCATGGCCAGGCGTATCGAGCAGATTGACAATACGTCCCAGATAAGGAAATTGCATCACCGAGGTCGTGACCGAAATGCCACGTTCTTGTTCGAGCTTCATCCAGTCCGAAGTAGCATGACGCGCTGCCTTACGCCCTTTTACGGTGCCGGCAAGCTGAATGGCACCACCATGTAGCAGTAGCTTTTCAGTCAGCGTGGTTTTACCGGCATCAGGATGAGAAATAATGGCAAAGGTACGCCGCTTAGCGACATCAACATCAAGTGACATGAAATAAGTCAGTACAATAAAAGTGGCGTTAGTATAACCTGGATAATGCTGCCACAAAATAGACTTATCCAACAGCAAGCCGCTATAATATGGCCTTTTATCAAATTGGCCCCTCATGAAGCTGATCCGTGGCAGATGTCATCTCCCTCAGGCAAAGCGCCCTTGCGTGCTCACCATGGGGTGCTTTGATGCCTTACACAAAGGGCATCGCAGCATCATCGATACACTCAAAGCATTGGGACAGCAATACCAACTACCTGCCACCGTGATGTTATTTGAGCCGCAACCACGGGAATTTTTCCAGCCGCAACAAGCACCTCCACGCGTCTATCGCCTACGTGACAAATTATCTATTTTGCAACAGTGGAATGTGGATCAAGTGGTGTGTCTGCGCTTTGATACTACGCTGGCCTTACTCTCCTCTGATGCGTTTGTGCAAGATATCATAGTGCAAGGTTTACAGGCTAGGCATATTATCATCGGTGCCGACTTTCGTTATGGCCAGGCACGTCAGGGTGACTACCGGCACCTGGTTACCTGTGGTAAACAAGCAGGCTTTAGCGTCTCTCAAGCCAGTGAAGTTCAATATCAACATCAGCGTATCAGCAGCACTTGGGTAAGGGGGGCGTTAAGTAGTGGTGATTTTACTTTGGCACAACAACTGCTAGGACACCCCTATACTTTATTTGGTAAAGTACAACGTGGTGATCAACTAGGTCGGCAACTGGGTTTTCCAACCCTAAACATTCGCTTGCGCAACCCGATGGCAGTGCAAGGCGTGTATGTTGTATGGGTCGATTATGCAGGACAACGCTATCCAGGTGTCGCCAATGTCGGTGTCAGACCAACGATCGATGGCCGGCTCAAACGTTTGTTGGAAGTGCATCTGTTGGATGCAGACGGGGACTGGTACGGTCGGCCGATCCAAGTGACTTTCCTGCAACGATTGCGTTCAGAGCAAAAATTTGCTGATATAACGGCCTTGAAAGCGCAAATTTCTCGTGATGTAGCACAGGCAAAACAATATTTTCAAATTAATACAAAATGGTAGTTTCATGACGGACTATAAACAAACGCTTAATCTTCCTCATACTGACTTTCCGATGAAAGCCAACCTGGCGCAGCGCGAACCTGCCATGCTTGAACGTTGGCAACAGATAAATCTCTATCAACAGCTACGCCAGGCGCGTCAGGGTGCAGCACAGTTTATCCTGCACGACGGCCCGCCCTATGCCAATGGCGATATTCACGTCGGCCATGCCAGCAATAAGATCCTCAAAGACATGGTCATTAAGTCACAATCATTATTTGGTAAGGACGCACCCTACGTACCAGGCTGGGATTGCCATGGCTTGCCGATTGAGCTGCAAGTAGAAAAGAAAGTGGGCAAGGCAGGCACCCGCATCGATGAGGAAACCTTCCGTGCTAAGTGTCGGGAATATGCCGCTAAACAAATTGAGAAACAAAAGCAAGATTTCATCCGTTTAGGCGTGTTAGGCCAGTGGGACAACCCTTATCGCACCATGGACTATCAATATGAAGCCGACATCATCCGTTGCCTTGCCACAATAGTCGAACGCGGTCATTTACATAAAGGCTATAAGCCAGTGCATTGGTGCTGTGATTGCGGCTCTTCACTAGCAGAAGCCGAAGTGGAGTACCAGAACAAAACTTCCGATTCAATTATAGTGCGCTTTCCCGTCGCAGATCGCCAGGCGCTCTTTGAAGCCTTTGACCAACAAGATACTAATCAGGCACTATCAATATTGATCTGGACCACCACACCTTGGACATTACCAGCTAGCCTGGCTGTCAGTGTTGGCCCTGAAATCGACTATGCGTTGACCCTGCTGCCCAGCAATGAGCTCATTGTGGTCGCCCAACCATTACTTGAACACATCATGTCACAAGCTCGGATTGATGCCTATCAAGTTGTAGCGCAAGTTCCAGGCACAGCATTAGAACATATCAAGCTACATCATCCTTTTTATGATGATCGTCTTGAGCCGATTTTATTAGGTAAACATGTCACGACAGAATCAGGTACCGGTTTGGTGCATACTGCCCCGGCCCATGGTGAAGATGATTTTAAACTCTGCCAACAATACGGTATCGAGGTGTTTAATCCAGTCAATGCGCGTGGCTGCTTTGTTGAGGACCTGGCTTTAGTGGGCGGACAGTATTATGCCAAAGCCAACCCCATTGTGATTGAACACTTAGCGCAGAGTGGGCATTTGTTCCAGGCCAGCAAGTTGGAACACAGTTATCCGCACTGCTGGCGCCACAAAACTCCACTGATATTTCGTGCCACACCACAATGGTTTATCAGTATGGAACAAGCCGGCTTACGCCAGAAGGCTTTGCAAGCCATTGATACTGTCAGTTGGATGCCAAAAAGTGGCCAGGCAAGAATTACCCGCATGGTGGCTGAGCGCCCTGATTGGTGCATTTCTCGCCAACGCACCTGGGGTGTGCCTTTACCGTTATTGGTGCACAAGGAATCTGGCGCACTATATCCGGATACTGTTAAGGTTATGCACCAGGTGGCAGACCTGGTGGCCGAGTCAGGCGTCGATGCCTGGCACGAGGTTAAGCTCACTGATTTGATTGGTAAGGCAGCCAAAGACTATGACAAGATTCATGATATTTTAGATGTGTGGCTAGATGCCGGAGTATCACACTTTGCTGTATGTGATCGGCGTGATCAACTATCCACTCCGGCTGATTTGTATCTGGAAGGCTCAGATCAGCATCGTGGCTGGTTCCAGTCTTCATTGTTGACCAGTGTCGCCAGCAAAGGGCAAGCACCCTATCGCCATGTACTCACCCATGGCTTTGTCGTCGATGGTGAAGGCCATAAAATGTCGAAATCCTTAGGCAATGTAGTCTCACCACAACAAATAGTAAAAACCCTTGGCGCGGATATTTTACGCTTGTGGGTGGCCAGTACAGACTATCGTTTTGAAATGAGTTTATCAGATGAGGTGCTTAAGCGGGTTGCTGATAGCTATCGGCGCATCCGCAATACCGCACGCTACCTGCTGTCTAATCTGGCAGATTTTGATCCGGCACAACACCGGGTAAACTGGGATGATATGATTGCACTTGACCAATGGGCAATGCAACGCGCTGCCCAGGTACAGGCTGATATCCAGAGCGCCTTTGTACAATATCGCTTTTCCCAAGTAGTGGAGGCATTAGAGTTATTCTGCATCAACGATATGGGTGGTTTTTACCTTGATGTCACCAAAGACCGTCAGTATACCTGCCAGGCCAATAGCATTGCGCGACGTTCAACACAAACAGCGATGTATCACATTGTTCAGGGTTTGGTACGTTGGTTAGCACCTATATTAAGCTTTACCGCCGACGAACTATGGCAGTTCTTGCCCGGTGAGCATACTGAAACATCCGTTTTTTTGTCACAATGGTATGCGCCATTAATGACACTACCCGAGCTGCAACATCTGTCTATGGCCCAATGGCAAGTCATTCGCCAGGTGCGCGATGGCGTGAATAAAGCGATTGAACCGTTGCGTGTTGAGAAAGTCCTGGGCTCATCACTGCAAGCGGATGTCACAGTGTATGCTGATACAGCGCTCACTACTTTGCTTGAAACCTTGCAAGATGAGTTACGTTTTGTGTTTATCACAGGTAAGACCACCCTATTGCCGCTGTCAGATGCACCGGCCGGTACAACTGAGATTGAAAATGTAGCGGCTAAAGTAGCAATACAAGTATCTCAAGGCCACAAATGTGCCCGCTGTTGGCATTACTGTGATGATATTGGCCAGCATGCAGACCATCCAGAGCTATGCCAACGCTGTGTTGATAATGTCAGTGGTAAAGGTGAAGCACGGAGGTTTGCCTAATGCGTGGTCAGCTAGTATGGCTCTGGTTGAGCGTGGCCGTAGTGATCTGTGATCAGATCATCAAGCACATGGTCAGCCACTTTTTACTTACATTGGTTGCTTATCCGATTTTCCCTGGCTTTAATATCGTATTGGTACACAACTATGGTTCGGCATTTGGCTTTTTAGCAGGTGCCAGCGGTTGGCAATTATACTTCTTTATTGCTGTGGCATTACTTGTGCTGATTTTCTTGGTGACCTGGCTGTCACGTATGCGCAGTAATGAACGCATTAAAGCGATGGCCATCGCACTCATTTTAGGCGGAGCATTAGGCAATATGCTCGATCGAATGATCAATGGCTATGTGATCGACTTTATTGATGTTTATGTTGGTTCTTACCACTGGCCGGCCTTTAATCTGGCCGATACGGCAATCTGTATCGGCACAATACTGTTGATCTGGAAAATGATACGAGGCTAAGGTGAAATCAGTCCAAGCTAATAGTATAGTGACCATGCACTTTGATTTACGGCTCAAAGATGGCTCTGTGGCTGAAAGTTCACGCAATATCGGCCAGCCAATGACGTTTGCGATGGGTGATGGTACTTTCTCAGCACAATTTGAGTCGGCTATATTGGGATTGTCTTGTGGTGATAAAAAGAAAGTGATGTTGCTGCCACAACATGCCTTTGGCCAAGCACATCCTGCCAATGTCTTCCAAGTGCCGCTAAGCAAGTTTCACGGTACCGATTTAGAAGGCAAGCTAGAGATAGGGCTGATTGTCAACTTTGCCCAACTCAATGGCTAAGAAATGCCAGGCATTATTCGTGAATTAAATCATCATGAAGCCACGGTTGATTTTAACCACCCACTGGCCGGACAAGTGGTATTATTTGATATTGAGATCATCAATATAAAGGAGCCATAACATGAAAATGCGAGGGGTGCGTGGCGCCATTAGTGTCACAGCCAATGAACGCGATGCCATTGTTGAAGCAACTCAGAGCATGCTGTTGCAAATGGTGCAAGCTAATGACATTAATCTTGATGATGTGGCCAGTTTACTGCTGACCACCACTACAGACCTAACGGCAGAATATCCTGCCGTGGCAGCACGTCAATTGGGCTGGTTGGACATGCCGATCTTATGTGGTCATGAAATGAATGTCCCACATGGTTTGCCCTTGTGTATTCGTGCATTACTGCACTGGAATAGTGATAAAACACCGGCACAGATTAAACATGTGTATTTAGGCAAGGCTGCTAACCTACGGCCGGATCGGGCTAAAACATCTTAACCTTAGGACATGTCCTCAATGATTCTCCGCTAGCCTGTTGCTTGCCTTTGATCTGTTATCATAGCCAATTGTGAATCACTCTGGTTTTGCATAGCAATTCGATAGTGTTTACGTCATAATACCAACACGCTTTTTCACTGACCGTAAATAATGAAAACTAAACGCATTAGTGTGCGCCGCCGTGGTGTCTATGTCTTACCCAACCTGCTCACCACGCTGGGGATGTTGGTTGGTTTCTATAGTATAATCGCCAGTGTGGATCACCATTATGTCAACGCTGCTATGGCCATCTTCACCGCCTTGTGCTTTGATGGTGTTGACGGGCGTATTGCACGCGCCATGAACGCACAAAGCGCCTTCGGCGCCCAATACGATAGTCTGGCTGACATGCTGTCCTTTGGCGCTGCACCCGCTATCCTGCTGTTTAACTGGGTAGTGCATGAGATCAGCCTACATGGCTGGCATAAATTTAGCTGGCTCAGCGCGTTCGTGTACTTAGCTTGTGTCGGATTACGCCTGGCACGCTTTAACAGCGTTGATATTCCTGAGCATGGCATTGCCAAACGCTATTTCTTTGGCCTGCCTTGTCCGGCAGCCGCCGCCATGATTGCCAGTATTGTTTGGTTAGGTGAATACTATCAAATTCATGGCCCTGTCAGCGCGGTGATTATCTTAGTGGTAACTCTGTTTATGTCCTTATTAATGGTCACCAACATTTATTTTCGTAGCTTTAAAGATTTGGCAGTAAATGAGCAAACCCGCTTTGTGATGACCGTGTTGGCAATGTTAATTCTGGTCGCCATTATCTTCAGGCCGGCCCATGTGATTTTCATTATTATGGCAGTGTACATTCTTTCCGGGCCCTGTGGTGCTGTGTACCGCTGGCGTCGTCGTCAAAAGGCATTGCACTGTGAATAAAGCGGCATTTAGCGCCTTAGAGCAGCTCGGGGTCAGCGTGTGGGCGCCGCTTGATTGCCAGTCTGCCACCAAGATAGCACAACCCCCATCACAAAATACTTGCCAGATGATCTTTCCTGGCGATAACCCATTGGTTGCTGTATGGGTCGATAGCTGGGATGATTATCATCGACAAATGCTAGCAAAAATATTGTGCTTTTTGCGGGTGCCATTAAAACGCTGCATCATCATAGGTCCGGGCGAAACCGAGAGTATCTCAGCACTGACGGTTTTATCTTCTAATATCAATAAGTTGTTCGCTTTTGGCTCTGCACCTAAAAAGCTAGTTGATTCTCTAAGAACAATCGAGTATGTTGAGAACATTCCGCTATCGCAGGTTATTTCAAACCCTACCTTAAAAGAACAGGTGTTACATGAGCTCTGGGAGCATCGTCTTCCGACGGATTGATTCTTCATTAATTAACGATATCTTAGCCATTGAACGCAAAGCCTTTGACATTCCATGGTCAAGCAGCATGATGCGTGACAGTCTTGAGGCAGCCCACACCAAGGTCGGTGGCTTATTTAAAGATGGCAAATTGGTCGCTTTTGTGGTGTATGCCATTATTCTGGACGAGGCTGAATTGTTATCCATGGCAGTGGCTCCTGATTATCAACGCCAAGGACTCGGTGCTATATTGCTGGAAAATGTGATCAATCATGCCAAACGTAAAAAAGTAGAAAAATTGCATCTTGAGTTGCGACAGTCGAACTTATCAGCGTTAAAGCTGTACCAGAAGTATGGTTTTGAGCAGGTGGGTGAGCGCAAGGCATATTATCCTAGCTTACAGGCTGGTGCACGCGAAGATGCTATCCTAATGACATTGCAGTTAGCCCAATAAAACCAGATTTATCCACCGCCGCCTACCCTTCTCTTTTTTAGGCACAGGGAGAATGTCAAATTATTTAACTTCAACGCAAAGCAGCACGTATAACAGATCTTATGCCTATGACAAACATCCGCTATTATAGAGACCCTACCAAACCAGTTTACACAATCCATGAAGACAAAGTACCTTGCTATTGGCCTATTAATCGGATCACTTCTGCTAGGAGGCTGCAGTCTGTTTCGCCCCTACCGCACGCCAATCGATCAAGGTCGTAAAGTTAGCGACAGTACATTAGCGCAAATCAAACCCGGCCTTAAGAAAACCCAGATCATCTACTTGCTTGGCACACCCAATGTCTCTGACCCATTTAACAAAGACACCTGGTATTACGTGTATACTTATGAGGCTAACTATATGCCACGCACTCAGTACAACTTGGTACTGCACTTTGATAAGCAAGGCAAGTTAGATCAGGTCTCGGGCAATTATCCTTCACCGGGAAAATTGCAACAGACCTTAGTGCAGAGCACAGGATCATCTCATTAAAACTTAAGCCTGACAAACGCTACTGAGCATATCGCTGCCTTGAAAACAAAAACCAAGCGGCATAATACCCAGGCCAGGTTCTGAGCCGATTAACCGGTTAAGTTATTTGTTTTTCCGAGCGCTCGCTCGCAGACGGCGCTTTGCCATCGGATCAATTTGCAAGGGGCGGTAAATTTCAACCCGATCGCCCTCACGCAATGACGTATCGATGTTAACCTGACGACTGAAAATACCTAGCGACAGCGTTGTTACATCACCTAAATCAAATTGACTGACCAAGCCGGATTGATTAATCGCATCCAAAACTGTTGCCCCAATGGGTAACTCTACAGTTTTCAACTCCTGCTGATCAGCTAGAGTATAGACCACTTCAACTTTCATGCTGTTTCCCACACACTTGATGCGCCCGTTCGACAAAAGCATCCAGCAATGTATTAGCCGCATGCTGAAACAACGGGCCAATTAACATAGCAATAATACGGCTGGAGAAATCAAACTCCAACGCTACAGTAACCAAGCATGCCTCATCACCCTCTGGTTCAAATGTCCACACACCATATAAATGTTTAAACGGCCCTTCCACTAAATGCATCTCCAAACGCCGATTGGACTCCAATTGATTCTGCGTAGTAAAACGCTTGCGAAAGCCACCTTTTTCCAAAGTAAGACTGGCAAGGATATGCTGTTCATCACGCTCATGTACTATCGCATCAACACACCAAGGCAAGAACTGCGGGTAGGCTTCAATATCATTAACCAGTGTGTAAATGGCTTGAGCCGAATAAGGCACCTGGGCGCTGCGATGCACAATTTCCATTTATTAACTTTAGCCTACATGATAAAATCGCCATTTTAATCATTATAGTATGGCATTGTCATGGGTAAGCAGCGTGGACCAGGGAATGGGACGATCGCACAAAATCGTAAAGCCCATCATAATTATCACATCGAAGAGAAGTTCGAGGCAGGCATTGTGCTGCATGGCTGGGAGGTCAAAAGCTTACGTGCCGGGCGCGCGCAGATTAATGATGCCCATGTGATTATTCGCCGCAATGAAGCCTGGCTGCTCAATGCCAATATTTCACCACTGCTCAGCGCTTCAACCCATGTTAACCCTGAGCCAACGCGCACCCGTAAACTGTTATTACACCGACGTGAAATTAACAAATTAATGGGTTGGGTGGAACAACAAGGTTACACCATCGTGCCATTACGTCTATACTGGAAAAATAACCATGTCAAAATTGAAGTTGCTTACGCACGCGGGAAAAAAGATTATGATAAACGTGCAGATGCCAAAACACGTGATTGGCAACGGCAAAAAGCACGATTATTAAGGAACAAGATTTAATATTAAATTTAGTTGGAAAATATTTATAAATTAAGGTCATATTAACTTGAAAAATCAATACACTAACCCTATAATTCGCGGTGTAATTATGGTACTGTTGTACTTGGTTACCCGCCTTTGATGAGAGGTATGGAATGGCACAACATCAGGCTACACATCTCACCGAGGCGCAAATCCAAGAGCGTTTTGAAAAGCTGAAAGCTTATGCACAATCGCTTAAGGGTAAAGAGCTGCAGCTAATTGAGAAAGAAAAGCAGTTGCGGCGTAAAGAGTTACAAGTGAAGCACTACAGAAAAAATATTTTGTTGGCGATCAAAGAGCAACTCAGCGATCGGTCCTACGAAGAGAGTGTGAAGATATTGGAGAAATATCGAGACATCCTGCAATTTGTCGCAGAAGACATACAGGATGACCTCGACGACATTATGGGATGATAAAGAAGGAGTAACATCATGGAGACAAATGCAGCATTAGGAACAATGATGGTAGCAAATGATCTGAGCATGACTGTAACCAGAAATCAAATTGCCTCGTTGAATGACATGTTGAGTGGCAATGTTAGCAAGGTTGACCAAATCATGGGGATGCCGATTAGCTGCCAACCAGATGGGTGCACAGCTCGCTGTGCCAGCGTAATGATGCTCCAGAGTTCAAATCAACCCGGTTCGGATTACGGCCACAGCATGTAATCTTAATCTTGCGCCAATCTGACAAGAATTTTATAATACCTAAATGGAACTGATTTGGTGCTATTTAGGTATTTTTTATGCTGACTGATACCCCTTGTATTGGCGTGTGTTCAACTATTTACGGTGATATGGTATGTCGTGGTTGTAAGCGTTTTTATGATGAGATCATTGACTGGAACAGCTATAGCGACGAAGAAAAGCTCACTGTATTATCCCGCCTTAATCAATTGTATGAGACCACTCTCAGCCAGTTTTTGATCGTGGTGGATGCAACTTTGCTGCAACGAAGATGTCAACGTTTTAATGTTAAAATTCGCGCTGAATTTACTCCCTATTTCTGGGCGTATCAATTATTGCGTGAAGGCGCTGAAAAAATTCAAGATATCTGCAAATACGGTATTATGCTCAAGCAACGGCATACCGATTTAAAAGCGCTCTATCGTCAGATTGATGATCAACTGTTTGCAGCCGCAATACAGCAACAAGCACTAGCCACCGTAGATTAGCTGCATTAATTGCTCGTACGATAATATATCATGTTCATCATCCGTTAGTGATTTTAACAAGCGCAAGATCACTTCATCCTGCAATGAACGCCCTGCCTCTTCGGCTTTAGTTAGCAAGTCAACATGCAAGTCGATCGGCAGAGTCAATTTCAAAATCGGGTCACCTGCCTGTGTGTATGTAATGGGTAGTTTATCTGCCATCAACCACATCATTTTGATTATCACTGAGGGGCCAAGGTAGCACTCAATATACTATTTTGCAACACTACCTGATGGCGGCCCCATTAAAAACAACCCCACTCCAACCAAACCTGAGATCAACGAACCAACCAACACGCCATAACGCGAAACATCTTCAAACGGCGTCTGTGTATACGCCAACGCGGCAATAAACAAACTCATCGTAAAACCAACACCGCTCAGACAGCACATGGCACTTAATTGCCGCCAATTGACGTTGACCGGCAAATGTCCCAAACGTAATATATAAGCTAAGCCACAGCCCAGCAACGCGCCAATAGATTTGCCTAACACCAGACCCAACGTAATACCCAATGGCACGGCGGCCACCATGCTATTCAGACTAAAACCGGTAAATGCAACCCCGCCGTTGAGAAACACAAATAACGGCATAATACCAAACACCACCCAAGAATGCAGAGCCTTTTCCAAGTTAAGTAACGGCGATGGACTTTGCGCTGTTTTACCATGCATGGGTATTGTCAGGCCAACTAACACACCGGCTAAAGTGGCATGAATGCCCGACTTGAGCACACAGACCCACACTACGATGCCTACTAACACATAGGGTGCAATACGCTTGATGCCTAAATAATTAAATATCACCAACAGCATCACGCCAACCACACCAGCCACCATAGCGATCCATGATAGCTTGGCTGTGTAAAATACTGCGATCACGCTAATGGCCAAAATATCATCGACAATGGACAATGCCACCAGCATCGCTTTCAGGCTGGCAGGAACCCGGTGGCCCAGTATGGCAACAATACCCAGCACAAATGCAATATCGGTAGTCGTCGGAATTGGCCAGCCACGCCGGCCAACGACATCATGATGATTGAACAGATAAAAAATGGCAGCAGGCAATACAATACCACCGATTGCACCCATCAACGGCATGGCCAACTGATCAGGGCGACTCAACTCACCTGAAGCTATTTCCCGCTTGATCTCCATAGCCAGCAGCATAAAAAACACGGCCATCAAGCCATCATTGACCCACAGCAACAAAGGTTTTTTGATTGTCAGTGTGCCCACACTGATATGCACCGGCATATCGACAAGGCCATTGTAGATACCTGACAGCGGTGAGTTGGCAACCAGTAAAGCCCCTGCCAGTACTACCAACAAAATAATACCACTTAAGGCACCCTGTTGAATAAATTGACGCAAAGCGTTGCTCATACGGTAAGGTAAGTGATTTGTCATAGCTTAAGGGCGTTGTCCTACTACTTACGTTGCTGTCTTATTATGTATTAATGGATTTGATTGGTATATGACGAACAGGATTTTAAGCAATAACAACATCAAAAAGCGCCAGACAGTATCGCCGCTTCCTTGGCAACACAAATCTGGCAAAAATGTCATCGACATCCTTACGATGACTTACAGTGGCCTACAGGATGAGATGAGTGAGAGCCCTGCAGGCTTGGGGAGAGCCCTATGGGCTAGTTAGAATTTCTTCTTACCGGCTTGTCGGCAACAGCACGAGCAGAATTGAAAATAGCGTCGTAAATATTAATGCGATCAAGGGCTGTTACTTCATCAGATTGCTGCTCGTAATACTGTTTTAAAACCTTAATTAATAAAATAGTATCAACCTCACCTTTGTTATTTACTTTAATCTCATCTAACAAGTGAGGCGGCAAAGCGACTAAGAGAGATTTATTTTCGTCTGCTCCAAACTCTTCGATTAATTTTATCATTTGTATCCCTTTGTAAAAATTTTGACTTTACTTTTCAACTAAATGTCACCTTCTATTCTTGAAACAAATGAAAACATATCTTTAATTTACTTATAACTCACTTAAAAGTCGCATATTTTAGGAACGCTTTTAGTGCGCATAAATGAACGTCATCTTTATGAAGCATTTTATGTTAAGATAAAGATAATCAACCTAATGTGCTTTCAAGACTTAATAAAGGATATAGAACATGCAACCGCTTAATACTCCTTGCTTACAAGAGCTCGGATGGGAGACTATTAGAGATGACGTTAATCTGATAAACCCAAAACTGACAGAAATTATTGATCGCTTGTCTCCTGATAAAAGCTTCCCTTTATTCAAGGTTAGCTATCCGTATGGGTGTGAAGTTATAAAAAATGGCCACCTTATGCTGCCTAACAAAAATAATCAGCTTGTTCCTATTACTGACAGCAGTATCAACAGCCATACTCGTGAGTTACTCAATTATAACCTTAACTCCAACCCCGTTAGTCTTGTATTGGGGAACTCATTTGAGTTGTATTTGACATTGAAAGATCGTACCGTACCAAGATACGGCTTAATTCAACCCGGCACAATTTTTGGTGCATGGCGTATTTTTCAAGAGAACCCTGAAGAAGTATCACAACCTTTATTTTTATGGAGCATGACCGCCGGTGCACGCTCTATTTTTATGCTTCCCAAAGTTACTGAAAGCAAAAAGCATTTAAAGCTTAAGAAATATTTTGGTCTGACACTTGATGAGCCAAGGCGTTTGATTGAGCACTGGAATATTTTCCGTGAGATTGCCAACCATCCTGACTTTACACAACCCTGGCAAGCCGAAATGTTATATTTCTCTAGAGGGTGTCGTCAAATTATACACCACATCATCATGGCCCTAAATTGTACTGCCGCAA
>JANQIS010000038.1 GCA_028282045.1 Gammaproteobacteria bacterium | reverse complement strand
GTTACATTAATGATGTGATTTGCTATAATGATATTCGACATTTTTGTCTCCTTAGAATAAAAAAAGCCCGTAGAACCAAAAGGCGCTACGGGCTTGTTGCGTTGTTAAAAATACTTTATTAAGCGAATCCTTTATTAAAGAAAATCGGTGTAATCTTTAATAGGGTTGGTTCTATCAGCTCGCTTGACTGATCAGTTTGTTGAGTTCAAACGTCTTTGTGATGGTATCTCTTGCGTTTTGGAGGAGTCCAATTGCATTGGTGATCTCAACGCGAATATCAAACACTTCACTTGCTGAGACGACTCGATCATCATTGGTCAATGCTCGCACTTCTCCATCCTCGATATAAAGGCGCTGAGGCAGCACCTCAAAACCTTTAAACTTCTTAGGCATCTCAAGCTCCATGTGAAGTAAGTAATTGATAACGTCCCCAATCTCATCTTCCCTGATGTCAGCATATTGAGTTACTTTGAATTTGTTCTTCACTCTAGCCCACACTTGAGGGTATAGGCGCTTTTGATCTTCAGAAGAGAACACCGAGAGTTTGGCATCAATGGTTGACTTGAGTTGATGCTGTAGTTGTGGTGTCAGTTTAGGGTGGGTTTGCCTGAGCGCTTTCAATTCCTTTTGCACCACCTCATCAAAGGTGCGAATCACTTTCAAGTGAAACACTGGACTGATCCACATGGCATAGGCGTAGACTAGTTCTTTGCAAGCGTAGGTTCCGCCCTTTGATCCCATAACCTTTTTAATCGGTTCAGGCTGAATATTTTTAGAACTCCTCACATCTGAGGACTTTACTATTTCATCAGATAATGCCTGTGTTGTGTCAAGTCTCACAAAATTAGCAGGTTGGTGTTTCTTGTCAGTTTTTGCAGCTTTATGAAAGTCGTTTAAGCAGTACAAGTTGTCAAGTTGGCGAACGGAAATATTGGATATAACAAGATTGTTCAACATAATTGTCTCCTGTGATCGTTTTATCAATCACCGACATGCTTTCCAATACATGGCGGCGAGCTATGCAAGATTGGAAATACTGTTCACAGGTGACAGCGAACCTTGCGGTTCTCTCACACAGCCCACCATAACTCGGACATAAAAAAAGCGCTCGTTATGTGGCGCTTGTGCGCCTGTGATCTTCCAGGTTTCCAATCCAGACACCAGATTTTGCTGGTGCATTGTTAGCTTAGATCATGTTGTTTGGGTTTGTCAATGGTTATTTTCATTCCAACCTGTTTTGCTCAATATTGCTAGCGAGGAACTTGCCATTAAAAGCCTTTTTGAGACGCGATCGTATTTTTACTACTTTTACTATTCCCGTAACAGTGGTAGATATTATAGCTGTTTGAGTACATTCGCTGAGAACTTCGATTCTTGTATTGTGTTCAGATAACGAAGAAGTAGTTACGTAACTTTAAAGGGGGTTCCTAAAGCTATGCATACAGGAGAGGAAAAAAATCAAAGCACATCTAGTGTAGAGTTGGCAGTAGAAGCAAGCATATATGATTCACTGGCTAGTGAATTAGCTGAGCTGGGAGACAAACACGCGAAATTAGAAGAATTTTGTCGAACGCTGTTAAGCAGGATAGAAGTTTTAGAAAATGAGAAGATAACGGCGTCTCAACAATCTACTGGCTTACAAGTAGAAGCACCTGGGAAGAACCCTCCACCACCACCGCCACCACCACCGCCACCACCATCTGATCTTTTAGCTATGAAAAAAATCGTTATTCCTGATAGAAAATCATTAAAACTAGACAGCGAACAGGATCAAACGCCAAAGGGTGAAAATAAGGGTGTTGATAGAGGGGATATTGCTAAAGAAGCGTTAGTTCGCAGAAATACCCTTAGAAGAACAAAAAGTATGATACGCCCAGTGTTACGTGGTGAGAACATTGACGATAGTGAGCTTGGCAATACTCTGAAAAAGAGACGTCAGAAATGTGACCCAATACAAACGGGTTTCACTGAAGAGCCACAAACACCTTCCCCTTCTTCAGACAGCGGCGTAGATGATATGCCTCAATTAAATAGTACTGGTCATAGTAGCAGTGATACTGATTCTGTTTCAGAAAGTACTGCAAACACAAGCAAGCAACCCCCTGTAGCACCTCCAAAACCATCGCAATTACAAACAAAGGGAACTCGGGGAAGCTATGCGATGTATCCTGATGGCAGTAGAAAATTAGACGGAACGGAAAATGACAACAATCATTCTGTATTAGAAATGTAGAAAAAATGCAGTTGTCATTAATGGATGTTCTGAATTAATAGGTCTTTTCAGGCCATAATAACTACAAAGAGCACACTAAAAACCACCACCTCACACCCTCATAAGGCATGAGGTGGTATAAAGCCCGTTCCAAATTGTTAAATATCAACGCCAATGTGGCTAAAAATCTTTAAAAAACGACCCGTTGGTAGCCTTCAAGTGGGTCAGGCTTGATGATTGATAGGTGGCAATGGGAGAGGAGATAAAGACACCTATCATCCTTGGCTAATTGTCGATGACATCAAATGCCAATCGGTTTAATCTGTCCTTGAGTATTCGTGCATGCTTTAACAGTTCAAAGTCATTGTTTGAGAGCATCAAAGCTCGTAAATCGTCGAGTTTTAATCCATTAAACCCAAGCATATGATCTTGTATGTCATACGCTTTATCTTTGTTCTCGTAGCATGCCCTATACAATTTTTCCTTATCGGTTAGAACTTCCATGTCCATACCGCCAATCACTTGAGATAGCTCATAAGCTAATTCGTCTTCTGATACTCTACAGCGGTTTAACATGTCTGTTCTCCTAGCTGGCCTGCATAAATGCTTGATCGTCAGCATTGGCTACAGGGGTGAATTGCTCCATTACTTCGTCTTCAGTCATGCCGCCGGCGAATGGCTCACCATGGGCATAGAACTGAACGCCTTGCAATTCGGCTCTAATACCTTTGTTAGTAGGAACGTTATATGATCCAAGTTGAATCATGGCGTTGACATAACAACCGGCATAAATTGGGTTGTCCTCTTCACTCTCAACTTTGGAGCAATCAGCCTTCATAACAGCAGGTCTTTTAAGACTGGTAGTACTAAGTGTGATACAACCTTCGTATTCAGGACGGTCGCGTTCTTTTAAACACCACTTTTCTTGTGGCAATACACGTTTAAAACGTTCTTCAGAGATGTGCTTTATCTGATTTTCAATTTGCTTGATTACATCAGCATGCGTTTCATAATCCAGTATAAAAGTCGCACCGTATTTTGGGTCAGACTTCTCATCCATACGTTTTGGGCGCAATAAGCTCGGAAAGCTAATGCGCACATTGGTTAAATGGATTGATTCTAAGTAGGTTTCTTTGCTCATGGGGTTTTCTCCTTTATTTGTTGCGTTAGGCTGCGCTAACAGGTTTGAATTGATCGATAATGGTTTGGGTTTCTTGGATGCTGGAAGTTTCAGGGGCAACACGTGATGGCCCATGCGACTTCTCAACTAAATCCTCAATAAGTGGATAGTTCTTTTTTAAAATCTTCTGTGCTTGTGCCGGCGAGATGGCCTTTTTGGTGTAGACTTCACCTTGACCTAGTAAGCCCCTGTCGATAATGGTCTCAATAGCGTCAACTTCATCAATCCATCGGCGGCTCGCTCTTCCTTGAACGAGCTTAAATCCTTTTATTTCCTCACCAATATCAAGTTTTTCCTTGGCAACTGATCGCACGGACTTACTCCATGAGTCCAATTCATCAAGTTTTGGCAGTAACGCTGCAATGTCATCATTAGATAACTTGTCAGCATCAACAACCGGTTGAGCACTAACATCAACAAATTGTTTAACGACATCATCAAAGACAAAATCTTGATAGGCTTTGCAGATGCCTTGAGCTTTACAAAATCGGCAGGTATCAGTACTCGGTGCGAAACTAGCAATCTCAAGGTCCAATGCTTCTAACGCTTTAATATTGGCTTGAAAGCCAAAATCATCTAACTGATGAACTGATAAGACCCACTCATCAACATGATCGATTATGTTTTGGTGTACCACTAGCTTGATACGTTTGATAGGGCATTTCTGGTCTATATATAAAGTGTCTAACGCACCGATGGCGTAGAGCATCAGTTGCTCATTATCTTGTGCATAAACCTTGACACCTCTGCCGGTTTTCAAATCGACAACAGTTAAGGTATCACCGTCTACATTGATGCAATCAGCATTACCAAACCCGTCAGGGACAATCTTTGAAAAATCTATTTTCTCTTCATATAAAGTATTGCCTGGCAAACTTGAGCAGTACGTTACGTAACTCATTACAGCTTCTTGTTCATCAATATCAAGATCAGGATTAACTGGTTGTTCGGTCAGCAGTTTGTGAGCGACATCATGTAAATAGACGCCGCGCTGTGCATGCTTTGATGGCTGATCTGGCAAGTCTTCGCATAACTGGACTGACTTGGTGCAGTTCATCCAGCGGTGAGCTGATGAAGGTGAAAGATAAGCATGTGATCTGTTCATGGCGTGACTCCTATAAAACTAGCAGATTCCCCAAAGTCGCTCAGTTTGTTTGTCCACAACACACTTAGGCTTTTTAACCCCTTGGAGAATCTGATAGAATTAAACTTGTCTACAACATATTGAAGCTTTTGCGATGCCAGTACCTGACCCAAAAACAGTTGAAGAGGTAGAAAAAAGCGTTTTTTCTCTGTTGAAGGTTTTACCGGCAATGATATGTTGGTTTTATATGAAAATTTTAACTTTCCTTGCAGAGTTGGCGGGAATATGGTCACCATTAAAATTGACCCATTGGGGCTTCT
Source organism: Gammaproteobacteria bacterium (assembly GCA_028282045.1). Taxonomy (GTDB): domain Bacteria; phylum Pseudomonadota; class Gammaproteobacteria; order Francisellales; family CACEW01; genus JANQIS01. The sequence continues at coordinate 40,525 of JANQIS010000038.1, read as the reverse complement.
ATCAAGATAAAAAAACAAATCTATATTGTGGTGCATGCACAATTGATAATGGGAAGTTTTACAACAGAATACCCCTTGTCTGTGAAGGTTATGTATACCGTAAAACAGGCACGCACTCTGGATGTTATTACGGCTCTCTATCTTGTCGTAAATGTCACACACGCTATATCTGTGAACTTGAAACTTTTCGAAAATCTTTTGATAATTCCAATAAGTATCATTTTGAAAATAGCTTGCCTGCCAAGTTAAAAAATAATTAATTTCAGATAATTCCTTCATGGCGTGACTCCTCGTCAATTTGCCTATTGGTAACTGAATTTCGCCATATGTGTAAAATTTACATTTAAGCGATATGTGTAGAATACACATCACATGATAATGTGTCAATTACTATTTTAAGTATTTTGAAAATGTACAGATAACATATTGAAGGGAAAAGTATTTTATAAATTTTTTAATTTTTCTTGCAAAACAGATCAGTTGAAGATATTATAAAAATTGAAAAGGTCCCTCCCTGCTGATAAAAGCCCCTGGGCTTTCTTCGTAAGGAGTAGGTGGGGAGGTCATTTTTAATAATACACACCGTTTCCATGGTAGAAAATGTCGAATTCACTTTTTATTCTTGAGTCGATATGTTTTTTATAACTACTATCGCCATGTTCCCATTTTCTGAAAATGGCCCAATTGCAATAATCAGCTATTTGTAGGCCATAATGTGCTTTAGACGCATGATGGTAAATATTATATTCAATCTCTGAATTAATCATCTCAGCCAATGTTAATTTGATAGATTTCTTAACTGCATGTTGTTTGTTATTCAATGGAATCCTATCAGTAATAATGATAATTTCCTGTGCGATAATTCCTCTACAATCTAATTGAGAAAATATGTGTCTAATTAAATACCCCAACATCCTAGGATAAAACTGTGTCACCTTCCTTAATGACGGATGTGTTTTTCTTTTCTCAACTAAGAGCGCATCAATATGAATGACACCGTTATCAGATTTTATTATTTCAAACAAACCTTTCCGTGTTGATACGGTATCATACGTGCAATGGAAATGGTCCCGCCCTTCTTGTTTATCAGAAACTCCGTTGGTTAAAAGACTGTAATGATGTCTCATTATTTTATTACACAAGTCAAAAGGTTTGAGCATGGTAACGCATGTAAGTGAAAAGTATTTACTTCCTTTTACGGAAAAATCTAAATTACCCCCTTCATCAAGAAATATGTATACAATATTGTCGTCTGATAACTCCATCTACCGATCACCTTGGCAATTCAGTAACGGCGTTAATAGCTGTACCTACTAATATGCAGCTATCATCCATCTGTATTATAGGGTATTGAGGATTTAGTGGTTTTAAATATTTGGTAGACCCCTCAATAACCAACTGTTTAACAAGGGCAGAATCATCGTCATCGTTTCTTACTACAACAATTGATCTATTAACCGGAATCACTTCAGGGTCAACAACTATTAAAACTCCTTCGGGTAAAGAATGTCTGCTATAAGGATTGGTCATAGAATCCCCTTGAATTTTTAGCGCAAAAGCTTTCTCACTTACTTTTTCTGCCGTATGTATCCATTCGGTAGCCTCACAAGACAAAACTTCTTCTTTTATTTGCATCCAATTTCCTGCCTGCACTGAAGATATCAAAGGAACCTTCCCTGTAAGTTTTGGGCCTACCGTGGCATTATTCATAAAGGTTACGACATTATAATCTTGTAATAGTTTTTCAGGTGCTTCTTCTAAAATTTTTCCATTTGTCTCAGCTATAGCATATAGGGTGGACGTATTAACTCCAAGAGTTTGAGCAAGTTCATCTATATTATGAGGTTTCATACCTAGTTCGCTTCTTTCAAACTTAGAAAGATTTCCGGCGTCATAGTCACTCATCAAATTGGCTACTTCTGACAAAGTCATACCTCTGTATTTTCGCAATAATCTAACGGCTTCTCCGAGCTTCATGACACATCCTTATTATTAATTTGTGCGCAGTATACATATTTTTTGTGCCGCGCACCAAGTGAAATGCACACTACTCTATTGAAAAATAATTGTGTATAGCACACAATAAGAATTTACACCTTTAGCGAAGGAGAAGACAGAAATTATGAATCTGAGATCAATGCGTAAAAGTAAAAACATGACACTAGTTGCAGCTTCTTTAAAGATAGGAATCGATCACACGTCATTAGGGAGAATAGAAAGGGGTATACAAAACCCCAGTTGTGACACGCTAAAGAAGATAGCGGAAATTTACGAAACAACACCAGGTGAAATACTGGATGCAATACCAGGTCGTAAAAGCAATATTGGACAAATTAACAACAAAAGTCAACCTGAAAAGGTAGACAGACTACCTGATGGTCTATCTAAAAATAGCTAAATATAGGTAGACCGGTCTACCTAGAAAGTCTACCTGAAACTTAAATTTTTCAGGAAAAAGTAGACTTTTACAGAATTTAATTTTTAGGTTTCGTCTGGTAGGTTATAAATATTTTTATAAATTAACGTTAGATTTTATGAGATTGTTATGAATAAAGAGAAATTAATCGAAAATATAGGAAGTCAATTAGCTGTAGCTGATTTATTCGGCGTCATCAAGCAAGCCGTATCAAAATGGGGCACTAACATCCCAACCAAACGAGTTAAGCAACTCACACAGATCATTGATAAAGACTTCTTACACTTATTCGGTGAAACAGTCATTAACAACGGCTATAACATCGTACCGTTACCACATGCTTCTAAATACCCTGCTGGAGTACCTGATTGGAATAATATGAAGATGTCTGTTGGCTCTATCAGCTTTTGGGTTAAAGATAAGGGATACGACGGCATTGGCGTCTTAGGCAAAAGTACTCCTGCCGTCGATATCGATGTTCACTCTACTGAACTTAGCAATAAACTGGTGGAGTTCATCACTGATAGATATCCTACCTGTCTTAAGCGTGTCGGTCAAGTTCCTAAGGTGTTGATACCATTTAAGACAGATAAGCCGTTAAAGAAGCGCTATATTGGCTTTACCGACGCACAAGGCACTGAGCATAAAGTTGAGATTCTAGCCGATGGTCAGCAATGGGCGGCTTGTGGTGTGCACCCGGATACCGGCTTACCTTATCAATGGTTAGATGATGGCAACTCAATACTGAACGTGCCCCATGATGATCTGCCGGTTTTGACTAAAGATTTCATCGATGAGTTGTTTGAGTACGTTAAAACCATACTGCCAGAAGGCGCTAAGCTTGGTATTAGTGCCTCATCAAAAGCTAAACGTGGTGGACTTGAGAACGTATCAAGCACCGTTGATATGAGCGTTGATAAGATCAAAGTGCTGTTAGAGCCCATCAATGCCGATGATTACGATGTGTATTTGAAGGTGGGCCAAGCTTTGCACCATCAATTTGAAGGTTCCGATGAAGGTTTAGCTATCTGGCATGAGTGGGCATCGGGGAGTATTAAATACAAAGATGAGGAGCTTGATTACAAGTGGAAAGGTTTCAGTGAAGTGCCGGTAAACGGCAAACCTGTGACGATGAGAACTGTTATCACTTTGAATTCATTAAGCCAGGAGCAAGCTGCCAAGGGTAAGATTGAGAAGATGTTACAGCGCTATGTGTATGTGGCCAACAAGGAAGAGGTGGTTGACCTTGAATGCGTGGGATACAAGAACATCAAGAGTTTGAAAGCCTTTAAAAGTGAGCAGCGTAACAGTCCTATTTTGAGAGTTGATAACAAAGGCACAGTGAAAGAAAAAGTTGTCCGGCTCAATCCCGCTGATGTTTGGATGGAGCACCCTAAGCGCATTACAGCGGTGGATTATGGTTATCTGCCAGGTGAAGAAAGGCTTTACAATGATGTTGATGGTATGTTGATGATGAATCAGTTTAGTTTTCCTGAACATCCAACCAATACAGGTGTTGACACCTCATTTTTCTATGAGCATGTGAGCAATCTCATCCCTATTGAAGCTGAAGCCAAATGTTTTATTGACTGGGTGGCTTGGAAGCTTCAAAACCCAGCTAAACGATCTGAGTATGCTGTATTGCACATCAGCCCAACTCAAGGGACTGGCAGAAGCTCGTTAATCAAGTTATTGCGACGAGTATTTGGATTCCACAATACTTCTTCTGTGAACCCGAGAAATCTATTGGGTGAGAGCAATTCATATAACGATTTTATGTTTGATAACCTGCTCTGTTATGTCGAAGAGATCAAGCTGCCTCGCAAGGATTACTATGGGCTGAGTGAGAGTTTAAAAGAGCTCATCAACGCAGAAGCGATGGAAACTAAAATCAAGCACAAAGCCAATGTGTTTCGCCAGGTGTACCCACATTTCATATTTTTAAGTAATGAAATTGATGCATTGCCTTTATCTGAGAATGATAGGCGCTTACTTGTTTTCTACAGTGATGCTGAAGTTAAAAGTGAGGAATATGGGAAGCAAGTTGAGGCAATGGCCTCAAGTGATGAGTTTGCAGCAGCTTTATTTCATGAGCTGTTATCGCGTGACGTGTCTGGATTTGATTATGTACGCCCTATGAAAACAGAAGGGTTGCGCAAAGTGTTAGCCGATAACAAGAACGATGCACAGCGTGCTATCGATGATCTGGTGGCCTCCCCACCAAAGGCTTTAATGACCGGCCAAGAGGTGGTGGATTATTTGCATAGCACCTATCAGGGTGAGGATTATGACCTGCATAAACTCAGTAAAGTCTATGCTGAGCGCATGTTAAGGAACAAACGCATCAAGCTTCACGAAGTTAAAGTTTATGAAAAAAGAAAACGACTAACCAAAAGGCTTTGGGTGTTGAAGCCAAATGAATTTAGAAATAGCGACGACATAAACAATTATTATATAAATTTACGTGACAATAGTGGTGTCCCGCCAACGCCGGGACAATTTTGATTTGGCGGGACAGTTGGCGGGACAGCTATAGCCAAGTGTTTATAAGGGATATAGGAGTTTTGTCCCGTCTGTCCCGGCTATTTTTAGAGTAACAATTAAAATGTATAATCATTTTGATTATATTTACAACAGATAGGAGTTTGTTTGGAATATGCGCATTTTTTCTTTAAAAACAGTGCATATAGGAAAATTGGCGGCCACCGCGGGACAATAGCCTTGTATCCTTTACCACATAAGGGTTTGAGCAGAATAAGCTTTGGCGGGACAGTTGATGCAGTCGGCGGGACAGTAAAAGATTGGAAATTGAAAAGGAGCAGTAATGGACAGAGAAGAAAAATTTGAAAACCTACTACATAACGTTAAAGAGATTGAGATGTTGATTGATCGATGCGGGAATAAAACGCCGTATGAGGTACTCGATTTGCTTGAAAGCATGGGCGAGAAAGAAAGGCCCGCTTTTATATTTGCATTGACCGCTGCTGCTACCACTTGGCGGCAGTGGATCAGAAAACATCAGCACTAATAATTTTAGGAGCATTGGTTATGGACAAGCAAGTTGGGAAGCCAAAATATGTAAAGGTGGACGGTGAAAGGATCGAGTTTAAAAAAACCTGTAAGTTTAAATTAGACTTCTTCGAAGCAGAGCTAAAGGTGTTTTTATGTCCAGGGCTAGAAAATTCGTATGGTATGCATTATGAGGGCAATATTTTTTTAGAAAGTGCGGACATAAACACGATAGCACATGAGGTGTTGCATTATGTTTTTTGGCTTATGCGTAAGAAAGGTTCAAAATTGATAACAGTTGAGGACCACTTTCTTGAGGAGACAATCGCATACATTCAGGGATTCTTAACTGAAAAGGTGCACAAAAAAGTCAGTGGGTGGTTGAAATGAGAAAAGCAAACGATCAACCATCCTCAGTCGTCACAAAACTTTACAGCCAATACGGCAGTTACCGTAAGCTGGCTACTGCTAGTGGGTTGTCGGTAAGCCAGATATTCAAAATAGCTACCGGCCAATGTAGATATCCTAGTTATTCGACAATGGCTAAATTATTGAAATTAATTCGTTAAGTGTTTCCCCTAAGAAACGCTTTTAATGTTACAACGGCATCAACACTAATATTTTTATGCCACGTATGCCTACAAAATCAAAAGCTACCGTTAAAATGGGTAGCAAAAAGGTTACACCTAAAACTGCTGCCAAAATTCGTAAAAAACCTGGTATGTCTAATGCTGGGAAGTATAAGAATGTAAAAGCTTTTGCTGGTCCTAACAGCACTTTTCCTATCGACACAATAGCACGAGCTCGTAACGCCTTAGCAAGAGCCCATTTTGCTGAGAATCCAGCAGCTATTAGAGCTGCGGTTTATAACAAATGGCCACAGTTACGGCCAAGCAAACGACGGTAAGGAATGACGTATGTCGGCTAAGATAGTTTTGACAGATGAGGATTATGCCAATATTGAAGATTGGGCGGCTTATTGCACGCAACAACAAATATCTGATCAACTGAATATTAGCCGATCGACACTAAATAATTTGTTTGATTCAGATACGAAAGCACTTAGACACTATAAAAAGGGAAAGGCTAAAGGAGCCAAGATGGTTGGCTCATCTCTGTTTAAAAAAGCTATCAAGGGAGATATGACAGCAGCAATATTCTATCTTAAGACGCAATGCGGTTGGAAAGAACCAAAAGAGGAAGATAAAAAAGATATCAACATCAACCTGTCAACCTACGAAATGCCCGACAATGGACGTGTTAAGGTGAAGAATGACAAGTAGTATGAGATTCAGACCTCAACCAGGGCCACAAGAGCAGTTTATGGCTTCTAATGCTGACATTGTTATTTATGGCGGCTCAGCAGGTGGTGGTAAAACTGCTGCATTGCTTATGGAAGGCGCTAGAGGTGCTATGCAATGCTCTCAGTATCACGGAATCATCTTTAGGCGTGAACACTCTCAAATTGATGCTGCCGGCGGTCTTTTAGATACTTCTGAGATTTTTTATGGCCAACACGCAAAGCTTACACAGAAGCCTTACAGATGGAAATTTAAACAACATGTTGACATCACGTTTCAAGGTATGCAATACGAGCGTGATAAGCTTAAGTATCAAGGTGCTGAGGTTGATTACATTGGATTTGATGAGTTAACACACTTTACCGAATCACAGTTTTGGTATTTGTATTCTCGTGCCAGGTCTAAAGGTGGAGAAGTAATCCCTTACATTCGTGCTACTTGTAACCCTGAACCTGGATGGGTGGCAGACTTAATCGATTGGTGGATTGATGATGAAGGCTTTGCAATTGATGATCGTTCAGGGGTGGTGCGCTACTTCATTAGGCAAGGAAATCATCTTGTATGGTTTTCAAGTAAAAACGAAGGCGTACAATACATTAGGGACAATGAACTTGACGGAACCGTTGAGCTCACATCATTTACCTTCATAAGATCTCGCCTTGAAGACAATCAAATTCTTATGCAGCGTGATCCATCATACATTAAAAAGCTGCACGCATTACCAGAGATTGATAAGCAGCGACTGCTGTATGGCAACTGGAAGATTAAGGCAACCGGTAAGCTATTTAGAGCAGAGGATTTTAAAAACTTCAGTGGATTAAAGCCTGCTGATACCGAACGTGTAGTCATAACGGTTGATACAGCCCAAGAGACTAAAACGGCTAATGATTATACCGTGATGCAAGTGTGGTGCAGAGCACATGGGCGCATTTATCTTATGGCTCAAGCTCGAGGGCGTTGGGAGTTTCCACAGCAAGTATTGATGCTGGTTAATCTGTGTCTTAATTACAAACCAAACTTTGTCACCATTGAGCGTCAAGCTAATGGCAGTGCATTAATTCAAAGCATGAGACGCCATGAGTCAATCAGCGTACCGATTAGGCAGATTGATCGTAAGAAAGATAAATACACCAGAGGTTTTGAATGCCAAGAATGGGTCAAAGGTGGATACGTTTATATCAATCCAGCATCAGATTACTATGCTGATTTCATTGCCGAGGCAACAGGATTTGCACCAGAGAACAAAGACAAAAGCTCAATGCATGATGATCAGATCGATTGCATGATGGATGCTATTGACAACTTACTGATCCATTACGTAGTGCCGCCAAAAGCAAAACAGTCGACCAATAACGGAATCTTAAAAGGAGTAGCCAATGGCAAGTTCACAGCTTTCAAAGGCGCTTAAAAAAGAGATTTTCGATAATATCAAGCGTGCTAGATCAGCGTCACAGGATGATGTTGACCAATTTTTCAAGTATATGAATTATGCTTATAACTGCTCACTGACAGAAGACGACTTGGCGCAGATGGAAGCTGAGGATAAGCCGACATTTGAGTTTAGTGTGCTTAATCCATTGATTAAAAAGCAGCTAAAGGAAGTATCTGATAGTGTGCCTAGTGTCGAGATTAACCCTAATGACAGTGAAGACAGTAAAGCTATTGAGGTAGCTAGCGCTTTATCACAAAAGGTACGGGATATATTTGATGCTAATAACATGGGCGTTAAATTCTATGAAGTGGGTAAAACCGCTATTCCTGGGGGATTTGGCGTATTTGAGCTAAAAACTGATTATAAAAATAACAGAACGTTTGAGCAGAAAATTATTATTAGTGCAGCAGAAAATCCCACTATTTACCTTTTCGACCCCTCTGCTAAGAAACCTGACAAGTCTGATGCTCAATATGTTATTAAGCTTCAGCAGTTAACAGAGGCTGAATTTAAAAGACTCTTTCCGAAGATTAATGTCACGAAGCTGCAAGAGAACTTTAAAAATTTCGATGAAGATGAAACTGACATTACCTGGATCAGTGGTACTGAAGAAGGTAAGCGAAAAATCTATATTGCTGAGTATTATTACTACAAAAGCGAAGATGTAACACTGTATCAGCTCTCTGATGGTACAACCTTTCCCGTTTTCGATGGCCAAGAATTACCGGATTTTATCAATGGCGCTCAGGTGGTTGATGAACGCACTGTTAAAGACAAAATAGTCTGTAAGGTTGCTGTATGTGGGGATAAAAAACTCGTTGGGCCAGAGGAGAGTAATTTTAGAATGCTTCCGTTTGTGTATGTTGGCGGTAATTCTTATGTTGATGCGGAAGGCAAGCAATGCACAATGCCTTATATCAAGCAGGCATTGGATGCTCAGAGGCTTAAAAACTTTATTGCCAACTTCTTTTTATTTGATTTGGTCAACAGAAATGATGGAACCTGGGTTGTTGGTCGCCAATCAACACCTGAGAGCGTTATTGATGAGCTCAAAGTTGCCACAACCAAACGAAAAGTCATTGAGTATGAGGAAAGCTACCTAATTGATGGAGCTGATCAACCGGCTCAAGGTGTTCCGCCAAGATACGAAGCACCAGAACAAGTCAATCCTCAAATGCTTGAGATGATGTCTGTTCTCAATACTGAGATTGAACGCATTGTTGGTGCTGAGTATCAAAGCATTGATGACAGTAACATGTCTGGCAAGGCGCTTACTAACTTGTCAGACTTTGTTAGTACTGCTAATGAACCATTCATGCAGTCTTTGTATCAATCTGTTGAACAAATTGCCAAGATTGTAATATCCACTCTTCCAGAGATCATGCTTAAAAGTGAATATGTAACGGTGGGCTCAGGTGTTAAGGCGCAGAATCTCACACTGCCACATGATTTTGACCATAACTTTTTTGATGTCCATGTTGATAGAGCGCCAAGCACAAGATTAATGAAACAACAATCCGTTGAATTCATGGTAAAAGTCGCGCAACTCTCCCCTGCATTTGGACAATGGCTAGCAACCCAAGGGTTAGAGTATTTGTTTAATAACATTGAACTTACCGGGAAATCTGAAATTGTGGATAGCTTCAATCAATGGATGATGCAGCAACAAGAGAGCCAACAGCAAAATCAACAGCCAAATCCTGATGCCATAAAAGCACAGGCGTCCATGGTTAATGCACAGGCTAATATGGAAAAAGCTCAAGGTGTGAGTCAAGAAAATCAAATTAAGATGGCAGAGCTAGCCATAAAGAACCATGAGAGCAAATCACAATTAATGAAAGATTTGCAGCATTTAAATGTGCAGCGTGAAGACAATCAGGTTAATGCCGGTGTTGAGATGCACCGTATTAACTCTGAGAACCAACGCGCTGTACTTGATAAATTATTCAATCAACAAATAGCATAAGGAAGTTTTATGTTTACAATCGGCGAAGAAATTATTTTTACTGACGATTTCGGTCACAACCTTCGAGTTAAAATTTACCATATTAAACAGGTCATAGCAGGAATTGAATATCACTGCCAAGATGGACGAGGCAATTGTTTTAAGGTCGATCAGAACATGGTTTTGATTGATGAATCTAAAAAGCTCAATACACCTGTGAAATCACTTAAAACTAAAAAACAGCCTGTAAAAAAGCAACCTGTTAAAGAAATTCCGGTTGTAGCCAACGAAGAAGATTCTTCAATTGCTGAAGCTGAAACTATTAAGGAGTGATGATGAGCGTAGATAATCAAGAGCAAACCAATGAGGAAGTGTTGAGCGAGCAAGATCAATCACAACATACTGATACTGATCATTCTGCTGTTAACCAAGATAATCAAGAAAATGAGCATGATACGCAATCTCATGATGATAACGGTGATTGGACCAATCCTGAATATAGAAATGCTCAAATAGCTGCTGTTCGTAAAAAAGCTGAGGAAAAAGCACTAGAGCGTGGTCGCCAAGAGGCTCTGAGGGAAATAGAAGAGCAATTTCAACTTCAAATGCAACAGCAGCAGCAGGCTAATGGTTATCAGGCAGATACCAATTATCAGCAAAACATTAATGGCCAACAACCAGACACTAACCATAATTTGCCACAGCAACAACCCTCAAAAGAGGATTTAATGCGTATTCAAAAAATTAATGCTTATGGATCTTCCAAATACAACGACTGGCAGGAGTCTATGAATGCTTTAAATAGAGAACTGCAAATTAATCCTATGCTGATGGATGTTCTGGCTGTTGCGGCTAATTTGGATAATGGGCATGACATCTTACATAAGCTTGCTAAAGATAACAAAATGCGCCAAGAATTAATGGAGTGCCGACCAGAAGCGCTGGCTAAAAAGATGATTAAAATTGGCATGCAAGACGCTGAGCAATCACAACCTAAATTAGCACCGAGAAAGCCATTGTCTGAGATTAATCCGGCTGCATCTTCTGCTGGGTCTAACGAGGTGAGTCACGATCAAAAAGTGAAAAATAATGCTGATCGCATCAGAAGGAAGGCAAGTGGTTGACTTTTGTGTCAATCTATGTATGATTAGAACTGCATGAGATAAAACTTGTGCAGTTCTGCAACTTATAATGCTGTTTCGGGTTTCTTTGTTCCCGTACAAAACAAAGGGTTCTGCATTCCTCAATGCTGGTCGGACATCTGAGCGGTCTGTCTAAATAGCTCAGGGTTCTGCGACCTATAACGCTGGTACGAGGTGATTTCTCGGTTCAACAAATCGACAAACATTTTTTATCAGTTTTCATATTGAGGAACATTAGCATGGCTATTAATAATACTTTGCAGGCTGTGAAGACCTATAACCAAGATTTCACACTGCCTACTTTAGAAGCGGCTTTAACGCTGACTAAATTAACCAACAAAAAATTCAACAACTGGAAAACCATTACCAAACAACGGGGACAAACTGTTGAATATCGCAAACCAACCTTATTTAATGTAACCAACTCATTATCATTTAACACCAAAGATGATGGTTCTTTCGCTGAGCGTTTTGCTTACCTTACTGTTAATCAAGCACGCTTGACTAATTATGCTATCACCGATGAGCAATTAGCCACTTATCCATTGGAAGAATTAGCCAATGATATGGGTGATGAAGCCATGATTGCCTTGGCTGGTGATATAGATGCTTATGTGGCTCAAAAAGCTTGTGCTGGTGGATATCGTTGGGTTGGTGATCGTGAAGCAAAAGCAGGTACTATGGGATCGTTTGCAGCATTACGCCAAGCAGTAGTGGCGGCTCGCAATTTTGGTGGCAGCCAAACTCTACATTGCGTTATTCCCGATACTGCCATTCCATCAATCTTTAGTTCAGGTGCTCAGGAGTATGTGCCAGATCGTAATAACGATTTAGATCAAACCTGGAGACTGCCTCAAGTTGGCGGCATGGCCAATACGCAGTTCTACCAATCTCAATTACTGCCAACTCATACAGCAGGCACCGCATCAGGTAAGCAAATCACGATCAAAAACGTGACTGAAAGCACCTACACTGAAAACGGCGAGACCTTATCTGCTAGTGAGATTGTATTATCTGGACTGAAAAAGGATGAGACCATTGCTGTAGATGACCTAGGCGACATATCTGGTGTTACACCCATTCGTTTCTTACGCCAGCAAGATAAAACACAAACCGCTTTAAATCCACAATTTAAAGTAATCACCGGTGGCACTGCTGATGCTTCTGGGAATCTAACCATCAAAGTAGCCCCTGCACTGATCTTTGATGCTACTGGTAAAAATCCTGAGCGTAACTTGTCCCGTGCTATTGCTCCGGCTACTGATAAGCTCTACATCGTCAAAAGTCATAAACGCGGTGTGATCTTCTATCAGCCAGCATTTCAAATGGCCTGTCCTAAATTGCCAAGTAAATCACCCTACGCTAGTGATGTAGCTCAAACAGACTCAGGAATTGCTTTGCGTACTTACCATGGTAGCGTGTTTGGCGAGCCCATTACGCAAATGGTTCATGATGTGCTGTTTGGTGTATCAATGGATAGGGATTATGCGGCTACACTCATATTTCCTCTAGAAGCTGGCAACTTTAACTTTGCTTAAGGTTATCAGCCATGAAAGTAATGGAGCTAATCACCAACGCCTATGAGTGGGGAAGAATATCCCCCTCTGGTGGCGGAGGTATTGATAGCCCTGAAATTGAAAGAGCAGAGAAATATCTGCGCTCAATTGTCAGGGTTATCAATATTAAAGGTGATGTTATTGCGCTTAACAATCAGTTAACTATCAACATGACTGCTGGTAAAGATACCGTAGCGCTTGATGGTTATATCAAGGTGCTAAAAGCTCAATTTATTTTAGGCAATGTTCGAATTGATATAGATCTTTTGAATATTGAAGGGTTTTATGACAACGACAGTATCGTCAACGCAAGCAGCATTCCATATTGCGCCTACCCTAAACGCAGAGCCGGTGGAATAGACTTCATTGTTTATTTCACCCCAAATCAAGATTATACGCTTGAGATTAATGGGATTAAGTCGATCAGCGATTTAACTCGTGATGATGAGATCACATCGGAATTAGAGCTATATGAAGATCTTATTACATGGGAATTAGCTGCAAGATTGCGCAAGGCTATTGGATTTGATCCGGATGCTGAGATTGCATCAGAGATAGCAAGAATTAGACGTGACCTTCGTTCGATAAAACCTATTAATTCATCTATGAGCTTATCAAATATTGGCTCACATGGGTCAAGTGAATCACTGTACAAGGTAGCAACCAGCGGACAAGAAGGGTTACTTGGAGGATGGAGACCATGAGTCAGTGGCTGCCCATCGATATAGCAGGACCTCACAATCCATCCAGATACCCTCAAGTATCCAATGAGCAATTGCATAATATGTATTTATCGCAGCAATCAGTCGGCGTGTGCTTGTTTCCCTATCCTGGATACAAGATCGTTAACTCAACCATTGGTGATGCTAATCCTAGAGCTCTATTCTATTCGAGTGTATATGATGCACTGATTGGTGTGTTTGGAATTTATGTCTATCTCATCAGATCTCCTGAGAAAGTGCCTGAAATTATCAACACCAAGTTACCACTAAGCACTTCTGATGGCGCCGTACATATCGCTGAGAGTGTTGATGCAAAACAAGTAATGTTCACAGCCGGCGGTGAAGCCTATCTAGTTGAGCATAAAGATGGTGATACCTTCCAAAAGGTCGCATTACCACAAGAGGTTATTGCCTCAAATGTGATTTACAAAGACGCATCCTTCATTATTTGTGATACACAAAGTAGTAAATGGCATTTCTCAGCAATTAATAATGGAAAAGTATGGGATACTGACTCAACTGAGCGCATTGATAGCAAGTGCGTTGCAGTGGGTCATGCCGGTAAGCAAGTTTTAGTCTTTGGCACCGATGAGACCACCGTATTTTATGATGCCGGCACTCTTCCTTCCCCTTGGCAAGAGATCAAGTCGGTCTTTATCACTTATGGCTGTTTGTCAGTCAATTCCATTGCTCAAGGATTTGGGCTGTGCGTGTGGCTTGCCTCTAACAAACAAGCCTCTGCAGTGATTATGGTCTCTGATGGAGCCATGCCAAAGCCAATATCAAACGATAATATTGATGCACTCATTGATGATTTAGAATTTCCTAATCTGTGCGAAGGGTTTTTATTTCAACAAGACGGCCACATATTCTATCAGCTTAATTTCTATGCTGATGATGTTTCTATTGCCTATGACTTTACAACCAAGTCGTTTATCAAGGTCAGTAATTTCGAGAAGGCCAGTGATATTCAATATATCGCCGCTAACAAAGATAAGATTTACTGCCTTATTAGAAATCAACCCGGTATTTACCAGCTATCAAACAAGATTCCCTCTAATAATGGCAAACAAATTCAACGTATTCGAGTGACTAAAACACAATACTTTGATAACCCTGTAACGGTGTCTCAAATTCGCCTTAAAATGGAACACGGTGTCAATGGTGCGCCATTTGTAGAGCGCCTTGATGATAAGCTCATTGAAGAATTTGGGCAATTAGCCGACAAAGGGTTTTTCAGATCATTTGATGATCTGACTGATGCTAAACGTTGTGAATATTGGAAGATTCCCAAAGAAATGACAGTAAGCGGAGTTAAATTAGATAGCCAAAATATCATTTTATGTAATATCGATTTTCCTGGGACTCCAACTGATTTATCTAACTTCAGAATTGTCACAACCGACCCATTAGGCAAGCTTCGTCTATCAATTAGTCATGATTTCGGTGTGACATTCTTAGATGTTAGAGATGTCGATTTATATGAGAGAGCAAACTACAAGGACCCATTTTATGTGCTAACCAATGGACTTGGAGCATCTCGTACCTGGACATTTAAGTTTGAAATATTTTCAAAGCAACCCATTGCCATTATTGAAGCAAAAGCTTCGGTGGGGAGTTAATAATGCAGATACCTGATTTTACTGTTAACACCCATGTCATTGATGAGAAAGGCCGATTAACCAATGAATTTGCCTTGATGTTATCGCAGCTTCTCATTCAGTTGCGTGAGCATTTGCCTGATGATGGCTATGTTCAGCCTAGCGTTGATGCAAAAACCATTAAAGCGCTTACTCAAAAGACCATTGGCGATGCGAGGAATGATAAATACTACCAGCCAAAAATCGTTCACGATAAAGAGAACAACCTTTATCGTTGCAATGATTTAAAGGGTAATTATCTGGCGTTTCAGACCAAATTAACCAAAAAATACGATCACACTAAGCCGTGGATAGATGTATCGACAGGACTATTAACCACTGATGCTAAAAACTTTTTAGATCAGTTTGTAGAGGAGTTAGGCTCATGAGCTTATTTGGCGGTGGTGGTTCTAACCCATTTGATGAATCAGGACGCATATTAAAGCGATTTGAGTCCAATATCATGCCGTTTGTCAATAATGGCAAATGGGGTTCAGATCAGTTTAAAAATGCCATTGCTAAATTCTTAGGTCTTGGCCCTGTTGGCTTTGAAAATTCCATTATGAGCCAATACCAGGAATCACCTTATGCTCAACATCAAGTACAACAAGCAACTGATGCAGCTAACCGTGCTGCAGCAGCAGGTGGCTATCTTGGTACACCTCAAGAACAGCAGCGTCTTGCTGGGGATGTGCAAAACATTGTCAGTCGAGATCAGAACCAGTTTTATCAAAATGCCGTGCAGCCTTATGAATATGGAACGCAAGCAGCCGGTCAGCTTGCAGGGCAAGGATTAACAGCGACACAACAGTTATGGCAGTACTTGCAGGCACTTGCCAATAACCAAGTGGCGTCAAGGTCATGGGGTAATCAAAACCATGGATTGGGTGGTGCATTTAACGCATTAGGCGGTCTGGCTGGTCTAGCTGGTGATATTGCTGGAATACCTGGCATTGGTGACTTGTTTGGTGGTGCTTCTGGGGCATCTAGAGGCGTGAATCCCGAAGCATTGTCATACATGTCCAACTGGTTTATGTGAGGTGATTGATTATGGCATTTAATCCAGGATTACAAGCATTATTAGGCGCAAAAGTAGGACAGATGAACAATCCGTTCAACATCCTCTCAAAGAGCATCCAAGGTGGTGCTAATGCAGGTAATGCTTTGATGAAGTTGTTGTATGGGCCACGAATGTATAACGATCAGCATGCTAATGCTCAAGTTAGAAATGACTTGATGAGAAGTCATATACAGACACTCTTAAATCCTCAACCTCAATCAAATGATTATCAAGTTGTTCCAACGCAGACTGGATATATGCGTGTAAACAGATTAACTGGCGAGGTAGTGCCTTTGAAGGATAATGGACAAAGCCTGATGCCCAATAAAAGCGGTATGGCCATTAATTCTTTACCAGGAGGTGGGTTTTCTATTACCACAGGTGGCGCTATACCGACTGGTGTCACGGCACAACAATATGATGCGTCAGGTCAACCTATTGCATCCCAAGACGGGCTGCAACGAACTCCAGCAAGTCCACATAGTAGATTTAGCACTGGGGGTTCTACGGTATACGATCCTCAAACAGGCGGTTTTGTATCAACACCTACAGCCCAAAATGCGGGTAAAATGCAGCAAAACGCCATTAACGAATCGCCTGCATTATCTTCATTATATAGATCAACTCAAGATATTGTCCCGTATGTTGGGTTGGCGAACACTAAAATTCCCAATTATCTGGCTAGCCTGGTTGGGATGGAATCACCTGAATATGACAAATACAGGGCTGCAACTACTACAGGCCTTCCTCATGTTGCAGATAATCTTCTTGCCATCAATGGCTTGAATAAAACAAATGAGCTTTATAAAAGCATGCTTGTGTCAATCGCCCCAAGATGGGACGACAACCCACATATCTACACAAGACGTATTGCCACAACTATTGCCGAAGCGCTGATTCGCCAGAAAAAATACAACCAAATTATGAAATATGGCATCCCACTAAACAATGATAATCCTTCTGAAATTGCCAAAGATGCTGCCAAACGTAAACAGCTTATAGACACAATACAGGCCGGCTTATTGTCTGGTCATGGACAATCTAGCCCTGGTGGTAATGCCCCTGTAAGTCAAAATAATTCTTCCTTGCCATATGGTATTGATGAAAACGCTATTGACGCTGAATTAGCAAAAAGAGGTGTCAGATAATGACCATTGATTACAGTAAATTATCCACGCCAGACTTGCAGGCATTAAAAAGTGGCGATTTATCCAAAGTCAGCACTGCTGGTCTGCAGGAACTAAAAGCTCAGTATCAAGGAATGCAAAACAATCAAAGCATGCTTTCCCAATGGGAAAATAAAATGCCATCGGTTGGTGATGCTATAGCACTGCAAAATCCCGTTACATCTGTTGCTAAATTATCAGATATGCTGACCGGCAGTGATGTAACGGGTCGTATTAAAAATGCTGCTCAAGGTGGAGAGCAGTTTGTAATAGGAACGGGTGAAGGATTATATAATTTAGCTGATCGCGGTCTTCATGCATTATTTCCAAACACAATCCCCCTGCATACTGTAAACACACAAGTTAATCCTCATCCAAAGCATCCAATGTATTACGCTATGGGAGAGGGGGCGCCTACCTTTGCGCTCCCTGAGGCAAAACTGGCATCTGTATTGGGTAAAGGCGCTCAATTCACACCCAAGCTCCAAAGCGCTTATCAAGCCTTAAAAAGCTTGCCTTATGCCGGTAGAGCTGTTAATTTTGCAGAACATCTTGTTAATCCTGCCGCAACCGGCGCAACTTATGGAGCACTCTACAATGCTTTGGACAATAATCGCTCTATTTCCTCTGATTTGGGTAGCGGTGGTCTGCTTGGCGCACTTCTTGGAGCTCTAACCAGAACGCCTGCCGCATTTGCATCAAGCTACGCAAGGAAATTAGCCAACAACTCAGATATTGAAAGAACGCCTGAGCAGGTATCCCAGTTACTTGACAAAAATAGCGCATACAAAAATATCCCCATTGGGGATTTGCTAGGATCTACCCAATCTTCACGCTTTTATAATTGGTTGTCAGGGTTTCCAAAATCAGGTAGCTACAAAGCTTCACATGCTACGGCTCAAGATTTCGAGAAAGCCGGCTCTCAATTGCATGATCAGTTGTTGGGTAATTACAACGTTGGTGATATTAAAAAGGGACTTGCCAAATCCCTTAAAGACAATTACAAGCAAAGAACAGCACAGACCTCTCAGCTATATAATGCTGCTATAGAACATGGCGATAAGAACAATTTCAAATTAGGCACGCCTAAGAATTTCATCAATACTCCCATCGATTGGTTGATGGCCGATCCAAAGTTACTGAATAAACCACAAATTGAAGATGTGTTAAATGGGACTGCTGATCTTAAAACAGCCCATGGCGTTAAATCTTATTTAGGCAAGAAAGCCAGTGCTGCCTACATGAATCCAGACAAACAAGAAGAAGGGTTTGTACTAAAGCAAATGCACGATGCGCTGAACCAGGATATGGGCGCTGCAATGAGCCCTCAAACCAAAGAGCTCTACAACAAAGCAAATGCTTATTTCGCTAAAGAAGTCTCTCCATATCGCAGTGATAAATTAGTTTTTGATGCAGCCAAGGGAAAAGTAGACAATCCTCAATCTTTATCAGTACGCCTTGCCAATAATGAAACGCCTGAAATTAGAAAGGTTTTAAATGATCTGCCAGAGAGCGCAAAAAACCTTGTATTGGCTGATCGACTCAAAAATGCAACCTTTGAAAATCCATTGGGTGAGAAAGAAACCAAAGCAATAAAATTATGGCATGGTTATTCAAAGCTGCCAGAAGATACAAAAGATGCAGTACTCACGTCTTCTGTGCGCAAAAAGTTTCAAGACCTGGGGGAAATGGAAGAAATCACACGAAACAGTAGACTCAGAGCCAACCCACCCTTAACCGGTTTTGCTTTAAAATCACTAGCCCAGCACTTACCAGAGGCTGGAGCAGCTATGGTAGGAGCTATACATAGACCTGCCGTTGCTATACCTGCCAGTATTGCCACCGTTGGTGGCATGTCTGGTTTAGCGCACCTCATGCGATCCCCAGCATTAAAAGAAGCACTCCTCCATGGATCAGTTGACTCTGTCACCCCAGAAGATTCATTACGCAGACTAATAGCTCAATACCTTGGTTCTGGAAGACCTGTTGCCACCATCAATGCTGTAGGAGGTCATAATGTCCATCAATAATTCAAAACTCATATTATCACCACCGATACAGCAAAACATTATTGACCCATCGACGAGAATGCCGGTTGTTGGGAGTGTCTTTTTCTACAAAGCTGGCACGTCTATCCTTAAAAGCGCATATCAGCGCTCCAATGACCCCGATAATCCATATGTTGCAGCGCCTAATCCATTGCATTTAAATTCTGCTGGTGCGCTTCCTTTTTCGATATTTGCCTATCCTGTCAATGAGGCCGATGAAACAACCTTAGAGCTTTATGACCTGGTAGTTAAAAATTCAAACAATGTCAAAGTTTTAAGAATCAACAACTGGCCAGAGACTGCAAAACAAGGCTCGACTACGGTTAATATTGCCGATGACTACATTGTTAATGGACAGTTTAATTACCCATTTGAATTCTATTCTGACTCAAACAAGGTGGGCGCAGTTAAATTTGCCACCACTGGAGTTTGTCCTGGATGGACTTATGAGACTGATGCTGATCTTAGGGTGACAGATAGAGTTATCACATTTGAGGAAATCCTAAACGATAAAGCCAATGACCTGCCTAAGTACATTTGCATTATAGATGGCATAGCCCCATCCACTAAAGAGTCATTCTCAAGGTTAAAGCAAGAAATGGGTCCGGTTGAAGTGTTAGCTGGTAAAGATATTACCTTCAGCTTTTATGCTCAAGACAGAAATGGTAATGGCGCTCAACTAGAGTTGCGCATGATAAGAAATTATGGCCCATCATCTTCTGGTGCTTCGGCATCCGATGATATTTTAATCGATACAGTCACGGTCACCTCTACTTTATCGAAATTCACCAAGACCATTACAGTGCCTTCATTAGAAGGCAAGACCGTGCATGAGCCATCTAGTCTTGAAGTTTACTTTTCATTTCCAACAGGTTCAGCTTACAAAATAGGTATTACGTCAGTTTTAGGGCGTCTTGGCTCTGTTAGTGATCCTAATTTCAACGTTTTACCAGAGTCACTACTTAACGCTCGATGCTTTGGTAATTCAATGGATTATCAGGGTTATAGTGTTGCTGATAACTTTGGCGGCTACATATTCTTCAATGGAAGAACCATGGTACAACGCAGAACCGGTGAATATGCCAAAGTGGATAAGGATGCTGTGCAACAAAACATGATTGTTTTAACCAAAGCAGCTCAAAGCTTTCCTGTTAATGGTGCTAATCAGTACGGGATACCATATAAAAACCTCTACGACGTCCTCGGCAATAAATGGGGTTCTGGTGGTGGGTTGATCGTTGAGACGAAAGATAACCTTCTCACCTTTACTGCTAATTTTGAAGGTGACCCCAAACACACTAAAGACCCTTATGATGGCTATGATGGCGGTAATACTCAGTGGGTAATAGACAAAAGCGGTAGTATTGCTAACAAGTATGGGATTGTGGTTAGCAAAGACTCGAGCAGTGAAGCTACTATAACGGCTATGTCCAATTATGTGACCGACAACCGATTTGACAGCTCAGAATCACCCGGTGTAGCAGCAGGCCACAACAGCTATCAATATGGCTCTTCCGGCCCATTGGTTAATACTTTTTCAAAGACCTATACAGCACGCTATAGAAACAATGGTGGAGTAGTTGTATATGATCACTCATTAGGGTTGGATCATCTCAAAGTAATCAGCTTTGCTCACGGTACCGCTAAAACCCCTTGGAATGCAAAAATATCATTTGAATCAAGTCAGGCAACGGACTATAGAAGTTATAATGGGCAAGTACCATACCAATCTGAAAGATGTAATTACGCTGGTGGTTGCTTAGGGTTTAGTAAAAGTCGTCATTTCACTTTAGGCTCTATTCATGGTGGTGCAGGAAGAGCATTTGAAGCCCCTGATGAGATTGCTATTGTTTTTAAGGTTGACGGAGTAGGCCATTGGCCAAGCGAGCTTAATAACAAAAAAACAGTTAAAAATCTTATCGAGGTTGATTTAGATTCAACTGACACCATTGAGAGAATGGTTGATAAGTTCAAGAGCACTGTTAACAACCCATTTAAAATGGTCTTCACAATCAATCGAGTACCAACTGAATCTGAGTACTTTAAGTTTGCTACCAAAGATTCAAGAAAGTTTGCCTGGTTTAAGGTTGATGGGGTTGGGAAGGCACCATCTGTAGCCGATACAGATGAGCCTGTAATGGTAGAAATACAGTCAAATTTTTCTTTCAAACAAATAGCAGAAGCTATCAAAACGGCTATAGCAAGTGACTATTTTAATGTGCCTTCTTATACCGATGTTGGTTTAGCGCCAACAACAGCAGAAAAAGATAAGAATGTCCCAGTTGTATTCATGTAGGAGTGTAAATAATGAGCCAGAATTTCACACAAAACAAAGAGCCCCTTGTACCCTCATACGGATGGCAAGCATCACTTGATAAGACCCAAGGTGAATTCTCATGGGTTGTGGCCGTATATGACAGCAGCAAAATCACCACTCCTGTAACCGCTTGTGTTGATGCTAGTAAAAATCAAGATGGTGAGATCACCCCAGTTGTGTTTACTTCTCCTGGACAGATGTTTCCTATTTTAGGTAAAGGAATCAAGTCATCAGGTAAAGATAAGGCCGGTAATAGCTTTACCACCACAGATAATGTGACTTTCTACGTGTATAGGGGGTATTAGTGATGTCTAAAGATATAACCACCATAAAGTTTAAACCTGGAGAGATTAAAGTAGAAGTGCCTGTAGAACCTACTGATGTTGCCAACAAGCAGTATGTTGATGGTGAAATTTCTGGTTTTAGAGATCCTTTGGTCTCAGAAATTGATTACAAGAAAGTTGTTAACTCAAAACGTTGGAGCCTTATAAATTTAAGTGGTCTGATATCGATTGAAAACACTTTTGGCGTTACGCAGGGTGACTTACAACAACTGCTTAGGACAAACGAGAGATCACAGAATTTCTATTTTAATAGTGACCCCATTGCAGGCAAGTATTTTAGATTTAATTATATTCATAGCATATGGATGAAAAGTCTTAGCATATTGATTGATAGAACTGCTACGTTATCTGTTGGCATAAAATGGCAGGCATCTTCTGATGGAAGTAATTGGGTTGACATAGGAGCCACTATTACTGGGTCATTACCAGCTAGCGCTTCGGCGAATTTTAGTGGTCAATTTGAGATTAAGATCGCCAACCCAGCATCAAAAACACAAAATTACAAGCACTGGCGAGTTCTTGGTGTTAGTGGAAATACCACGTCATCACCTTATGTAACCCTTATTTTTCCAGAAATCGAATGAAACAAAAGGTAAGCAAGCACTATGGATAATGACCAAAACAATTTAAATTTAATCGTTATTTTAAAAGGAGTATTACTGACCATGTTACTATCAACTTTGAAAACATTTCTGTTGTCCCTTAACAAAAACGACCGCTTCTGGAAGATGATAGGCGTACTATCATCAATGCTGGTTGTGTGGTTTATTGGCCATACTCCCCAGGAGTTTAACCATGTCACAGTGTGGCTTCCTGTTTATCTGCTTGTTGATATCTGCTCGACGATTACACTGGGCACATTCGTTGTATTCATGTTCTTGATTATCCGAAGACTAAGAGAACTCGGATGGCAGAATGTACGTGATTTTTTAACTCGAAACAGCCCAGGTCAATGAGAGTGTTAGCTGTATTACTGGTATGCTGCGTGCTAAGTGGGTGTGCGGCCTTATCTGCCGTTAAAGGATTGCTTGAAGACGGCGATAACAACAGTACAGATAAATCACTAAAAGTAGAGGCCAATCTTGCTGCCAGGGATAACAAAAAAGCTATTGTCAGTCATGAGATGACACGTACCTATCAGAATAAGGGTAATGTGGTAAGCAACGGGGTTCAAGTTAGAGGTAATTCTCTGGTAGGCATTATAGCGGCTTCAGCGGCACAGGGAATTGATTTGTTGGTGATGGTTTTAGGCTGGTTAGTTTATAGAGGATTTTGCAAATACATGGATGTCAGAGCTGATATCTGGGAGCGACGTTTTAGATTGAAGATAGAAAAAATTAAGGCCAAGTAGATGTTGTTGACGTTTTTTAATCTGCTAAGAAGATCGGGCAAAGCCGCACTAAGCGATGATGTTTTGACATACAAAGGCATTCCTTTGTCATATCACGGCATTACGTTGACATATCACTCAAGCAGTCATGAAAACGCGCTACTTCTAGAGTCAGGGAGCTTCATTCTATTGGAAAACGGTTTGAAGATCTTAATTGAATAGGTGGGTAAACAAATATGAGTACGGGTAAGAAAATTAGTGATTTAGATTCTGCAAAGATACTCGATCATTCTGATATGTTCGTTGTGGTCACTAGCGATAGGCAGGATAAAAGAGTCACGGCCAAAGTTTTATTTACTGCCATGCACAAGCCAAAGACGGTAGCTGAGGCAAAGGCCAATAATTACGTACAGGGTGAGATCGTCAATATTATTGATTATAGCTCAACGTCCATTGCTCATGCACCATTTATGGCCTTTGTTTATACTAAGAAACCGGCTTGGTTTAGCAATGATGTTCCCGATGCGGTGTATGAGGTCAATGGAAGTGGCGGTAAAACATTATTGCTGAATCTATCGCTCACGACATCAAGTGGATTAGTTTTAACGATAGAACAAGCCAACCAGCTCAAGCACTTACTCAATAACACCGGCAAGATTTTCTATGAGCCAACTAAAAAACTTTTATGCACAATGAACAATGACGCAGTGCAAAGTATTGCACTACAACCACTACTTGAAATGGAGAAACTATAATGATGTATGGAACAACTGAAACAACGCCGTTAATTAACGTACCCTTAGATGATCATAGTCATGAACGAATAGAACTGGAACGATTCAGTGGTGGTTATGAATCTTTAATTATGGATGATGCAGTATACCGGCCTACGACTATACCTTGTGCTGAATTTTCACGACGATCCAGAGGATTAACTCGAAATCAAAAGATCGCGCTGTTTGCTTTGGCTGTCATTGTGATTGGAGGCGCGCTGATAGGATTGCTGAGTTACTTTTTATCAGATAAAACACTTCCGGTCATACCAACAGCAACACCATCAATTGGTCCGTCCACTACAACTACCGATATCACGACAAGCACGGCTTCTACTACAACACCCTTCATGACAACGACTACTGCCCCAACAACAACTACCGGAACTACTGCTGATCCACGTTGTGCATTTGACCCGGAATGTTGTGATGCTGGGCAGTGGATTTGTGGGTGAAATTGGTACAGGATAGGCAGGAAAATTAAAATTACTACGTCAATATTACGTCTTTTTACTTTATAAGCTTTTATATTAAGGATGTAAAACTGCCCACTATCGGCCATCACCTCCCAGTGTCATCCCAACATCTCACGCAACTTATCTTCATTCCATAGCGTCACACCAAGCGCCTGCGCTTTATCCAATTTTGAACCGGGATTTTCGCCCACTACCAATACATCGGTTTTCGCCGACACACTACCAGTGATTTTAGCACCTAACTGCTGCAAAGCTTGTTTGGCCTCATCACGACTCATATCGTTTAATGTACCGCTAATCACCATCACCTGGCCTTTTAGCGGTTGTTTGCCTTGTGTTTGCTGTACCTGCGGCCAACATATCCCTAAGGCAACCAGATCTGTTACTAGCTGCCAATGCTGTACATCATGAAAAAAAGCATTAATGCTCCTGGCTACCACAGGACCAACATCATCAACCTGCTGCAAGGTATCTACTTCGGCTGCACGGATTGCCTCGATCGAGCCAAAATACTGCGCCAGAGATTGCGCTGTCACCTGGCCCACTTCGCGGATACCCAGCGCATAAATAAAACACGCCAAGGTGGTTTGTTTACTGGCTTGGAGCGCAGCAATTAAATTATCAGCAGATTTACGCCCCATGCGATCAAGTTGTGCCACATCCAGCACATTCAAACGATACAAGTCTGCCGGGGTTTTCACCATTTCAGTGGCAACCAGTTGCTCAACAATTTTGCGCCCCAACCCATCAATATCCATCGCCTGGCGCGAGGCAAAATGCCACAAGGCTTCGACGCGTTGCGCCGGACAATGCCAACCGTTGGGACAACGCAGCGCCACTTGCTCTCTATCATGCACCAATGCCGTATCGCACGACGGGCAGTGGGTTGGCATCACAATACTTCGTGTTATATCGGCACGCCGATCAACCAGTGGGCGTACCACCTCAGGGATCACATCACCAGCACGTCGCACCACCACATAATCACCAATACGCACATCTTTGCGAGCAATCTCATCCTGGTTGTGTAGCGTGGCATTGCTTACCGTTACCCCACCGACCAGCACCGGGGTTAAGCGTGCCACTGGTGTCATCACACCGGTACGGCCTACTTGAAAGTCGACAGCTTCAAGCAAAGTTTCCGCTTCTTGCGCAGGAAACTTATGTGCGATAGCCCAACGCGGCGCACGTGATACATAGCCTACCGCTTCCTGCCACTGATAGCGATCCAACTTATAGACCACCCCATCGATCTCAAATGGCAACTCAGATCGCAGCGCTTTAATGTGCTCATAATAGGTCAGGCATGCCTGCGGACTATCGGCCAATTGCTGATGCGCGGCCAAAGTAAAGCCGGCTGATTGTAGATAACGCAAGGTTTTACTATGCGCATCCGGCAATACCACACCCGACACCTCACCCACGCCATAAGCAATAAAGCGCAATGGACGTAGTGCAGCAACTTTAGAACTGAGTTGACGCAAGCTGCCTGCCGCAGCATTGCGTGGGTTAGCAAAAGTTTTTTCGCCTTTTTTCTCAGCCTCGGCATTGAGCTGGTTAAAGCCAACAATGGGCATATACACTTCGCCGCGCACTTCTAAAATATCAGGAACATCATCTAGCGCCAGTTTAAGCGGCACGTTACGAATGGTGCGCACATTCTGCGTTACCACCTCACCAGTCACGCCATCACCACGTGTAGCCGCCTGTCTTAATACACCATGCTCGTAGCGCAGGCTCACCGCCAGGCCATCAATTTTAGGCTCACAGTTAAACACCAGTTTTTCATCAGGCAACTGCTGCTGCAGACGCTCGGCAAAGGCAATGACATCTTCATCGGCAAAAGCATTGCCCAAAGATAACATCGGCCGGCTATGCTCGACTTGTTCAAAACCGGCCAGTGTTGCGCCGCCAACCCGTTGTGAAGGAGAATCGGGTGTGATTAGATCAGGGTGTTTTTGCTCTAGTGTCACTAGCTCTTTAAACAAAGCATCATACACTGCATCAGAAACCAGTGGAGCATCTAAGGTGTGATAGTGATAGTTATAACGATGTAGTTGTTCGCGCAACTCAGCAAGGCGCCGCATTATTTTGTCAGCACTCACGCCATTTGCTTCCGACGTAACTCCATTGATTCTACCCGTGCCAGATACTCGCCCAGGCTGGCATGCGTCATCCGTTGGCGATGGTGATCCAAAATATCGCCACCTAACACTTTCGCCACTTGATCAGCAACACTCAACATTTTCTGGAACGCTTTTTTCGGTTTGTCGACCTGAGTTAAATCCAGGATAAAGTTGATACCATGGGTTTCATAATGCGCCAGATCATTCAAATCGAACGTGCCCGGTTTCACCAAAGAAGCCACGTAGAACGCTGCCCGATTGCCTTCAGTTGCTTCAAACACTTGCTCTTTATTGAGCAGCAATCCTGCTTTTTTAAGTGCTTTTACTAAAACCTGGCCATTGAATGATTGTGAGCGCGGCGCCATCACAAACACCACCAAAAATTGTTCTGTGTAAGAGCGTTGCGCCGTGGTGCGGCGCTTTACGTTAGCCTGCGTGGTACCAATACGTTTTTCTAAGCTGTTTTTCACCACCTTATCCCACTGACCGGCTTTACTCGAAGCATTCGGATCAAACTGCATTTCTGCTTGATGCGGTTCACCATAGCTCATTGCAACAGCCTGCTCACCGGCTTTTTGGATTTCTTGCGCTAATGCTAAATCTGCCTCTGAGACAGCCTGAGCAGCCGACACACCATCATCAAGTGAAGGCTCTTGTGCCTCGTCACCCATTACCGGCAACTCTTGACGCTTGCCTAAACGCATCAGTGCAAAAGCCGCCGCCACAATCACCAGCACCACCAGCGCGATCGCCGCGTATAATTGCCACTCAGACATGTAGCTTTCTCCATTATTATCTCAACCTGTTAATTTAATCATACGGCACCTAAAAAGACCATTGCAAAACACAGTTAAGCGTGTAACACTGCCTTAAATAGCGCACAATGTTTTCACTTATGGATCGCATTAGTTATCACAGCGGTGCCGGCTATCTCTGGCAAGGTTTTGAGCTGATTCGCCAGCCTAAATTACGCCGTTTTGTTATTGTGCCATTGATCATCAATATCATTGTTTTTCTGCTGATCTGGGGCATAGGCATGCATTACACTCATGTGTTAATCGACTGGACAGCAGGCCATTTACCTCACTGGCTGCAATGGTTAAGTGAGCTATTGTGGGTAATATTTTTTCTGGTCGGTCTGTTGATTACCGCCTATTTATTTACCTGGCTGGCCAACCTGATCGCCAGTCCGTTCTATGGCCTGCTCTCTGAAATGACGCAACACCACCTCAAAGGCCAGCCGGTGCCAAACACCTCAATTTGGCAGGCAATCAAAGAAATCCCCCAGGCCATCAGCCGCGAACTGCAAAAGCTTGGCTATTTTATTCCACGCGCCCTTTTATTGTTGATTATCACCTTGATCCCCGGCATCAATGCCATCAGTGGTGTGCTATGGTTTTTATTCGGCGGCTGGATGCAAACCCTGCAATACGTTGATTACCCAATGGATAACAACCGCCTGGACTTCCGCCAGGTTAAAGCTTTCGCCCAACAACACCGCATGCCCAGCTTGGGTTTTGGTTGCTTAACCATGTTTCTGATGTTGATTCCTATCGTGAACTTAATCACCATGCCTGCGGCGGTGTGTGGCGCTACTGCATTGTGGCTGGACCGGCATAAAAACTCTGTTGCATAAGTTTGACAGGCCAGGCTGATTTAGTGGCTTGCAGGCCCGCAAAAGACTTATCTCAGACCAGGCGTCGCGCTCTAACCGCATCCGGCTGCGCTGGCCGCGGCCGCGGTGCACCTATCAATGTCATCAGACAATATATCGAACAGCAGAAATCACCTCACTGATTGGCTGCGCCAATGACGCTTATACCCCCTACCTGAAGGAAGAAGTTTTACGCGGCTTTGGATAAATTATCACTTACTCTCACGAGCAAAAGTAACCCGTTTGCCTGGCGTGGCGCGCGTGAGCTTACCGTCATGGTAAGCTAAGTGGCCATTGACAATGGTGGTGTCGATAGTGGAACGAAAAGTTTTGCCTTCAAACGGTGACCAACCGCATTTGTATTTCAAAGATTTTTTGCTGACAGTCTCTTCTGCATCAAGATCAACCAGTACCACATCAGCATAATAGCCTTCGCGAATATAACCGCGCTGGTCAACATCAAAGCGCTTGGCCACGTTGTGGCTGGTTTTTTCCACGATAGTTTCCAGGGTCAAATGGCCATCGTGATAAAACTCCAGCACACTTTGTAAAGCATGTTGTACCAATGGTAAACCTGATGGCGCCTTGGTGTAAGGCTGATGCTTTTCTTCCCAGGTGTGCGGTGCATGGTCAGTAGCGATAATATCAATACGCCCTTCCTGCAGTGCCTCGAGTAACGCAATTTGGTCATTGGCGGTCTTAATGGCCGGATTACACTTAATCAATGTTCCCAAGGTAGCATAGTCTCGATCATTAAATGCCAGGTGGTGCACGCATACTTCGGCTGTAATCAATTTGCCGTCTATAGGGCCTGGCACAAACAATGGTAATTCATCAGCCGTGGTGAGGTGCAGCACATGCAACTTAGCATTGTTATCACGTGCCAGTTGGGTCGCCAAGGTGCTCGATTTCAGACAGGCCTCACGCGAGCGGATCTCCCCATGACACGACATGGGAATATCATCGCCGTACAAGCGGCGGTATTTGCGCTCTTGCTCTTGAATCATGGGGGTATCTTCACAGTGGGTGGCAATAATAATGGGCGCATTGGCAAAGATGGCTTCAAGCACATCATGATCATCCACCAACATGTTGCCGGTGGAGGCACCCATAAAAATTTTAATGCCACAGGCCGTCTGTGGATCGAGTGCTTTAATATCCTCCAGGTTATCGTTAGAGGCGCCCAGGTAAAATGCAAAGTTAGCAGCAGACTTAGTTCCGGCTAGCTGGTATTTAGCTTCCAATGCCGCGGCTGTCGTGGTTGGCGGTGTGGTGTTGGGCATTTCAAAATAGGTGGTAATACCACCGGCTACCGCTGCGCGTGATTCGGTTTTAATCTCTGCCTTGTGCGTTAAGCCCGGTTCACGAAAATGCACTTGATCATCAATCATACCGGGCAACAGGTACTTACCTTTGGCATCGATCACGGTAGCATTTTTAGGTATTTTGATGGTTTTGGCAATTTTCTCAATACGCTCGCCTTCAATCAGCACATCACGTTCAACAATCTGACTTTCATTGACGATACGCGCGTGTTTAATCACTATGCTGGACATTCTGACCCTCTCTCTACCAAAACCGTCTTACTCAGGTTACTATAGCTGCCACATTTTTATAAGACTAATACGCCATGGCACAACTGACAACTTTATTTGTCGAACATCTCTCGACTATTGATTTTTCTTATCTGGATGCACAGCGTGGTGTGGTCGGTGAGAGCTTAATTATTGACATTGAACTGAGCGGTGAGCTTAACGATCAGGGCATGATCTACGATTTTGGCCATATCAAAAAAATGATTAAACACAAGATTGATGAGACGGTTGATCACCAATTTGTTGTTCCCAGCCAATTAAGCAGTATTAATATTGAAACGGATACCTGCCATCACACTATCACCGGACATTATGGTGCCGGCCTGCCTTTATTTTATCAGGCCCCACAACAGGCCACCACGATTTTAGATACACCACAAGTGGATATCCCCAGTATTAAGCAACATATCGAAACGCATATACACCAAGCATTACCCGATAATGTTAAGGGCTTGAGTTTGTCATTTCGCCCTGAAGCAACTACCGGTAGTTACTACCACTACAGCCATGGCCTCAAACATCACCAGGGCAACTGCCAACGTATTGTCCACGGTCATCGCTCTAAGTTATTGTGTTTTGATGAACACAAGACCCGCCGCTCGGATTTGGAACAATATTGGTGTCAACGTTGGCAAGATATTTATTTAGGCAGTGAGGCAGACATTATCAAACATTATCAACACAATGGTGTTGAGATGATTCAATTTGCATACCAAAGCCAACAAGGTTTTTTTCAGGTGGACTTACCCCAACAGCAGGTCGAAATCATTCCCTATGATACGACAGTGGAGTGTATCACTCGCTATATCGTCCAGACATTACGCCAAGAGCATGGTATCAAGAACTTGCAGGTAAAAAATTATGAAGGTGTGGATAAAGGTGCGATATATCGCTAGCCAATTGTGAATTGGCCCCGTTTTTAGACGCTGACAGAAAAATGCTTTAAGGTGAGCTCTAGCTACCCCACACATCCGTGTGTGTCTTATTATTTCCTATAACAAGCGCTAAGAGCTCATCTTAAAACACATTTAAGGCGCTGCGTCAGATAACGAACATGGAGAGACAGGGCCACATACACAATCAAAGGGGAGCCGTCGGGATTGAGGTCTTTGACTGTGTTTAGGGCATCACCTAACGCAGCAAACGGGTATTAATGGCTGAGCGCAACCTTCATCACCAGGGCACCAATAACATGTTTATCGGCACCAAACCGGTACGCTGACGGTGCTAACACGTTGGCCAGACTGTTTATCGGTACGCGCACGGCTGACATAAGTAGCATCGGCAGCTTTGCTGACTTTGCGCCAGATTATCCGCTTGGATTGACTGTAGTTTTTAGTGAGATAGGTTTGTGCAACATTATTACCTTTTCTATCCAACACTAATGCGCCAAGATATTTGCCGTCACTTTGTTTCACCTGTGCATTGAGCCATTTTGCCAATGGGCTTTTGGTCATCGCTGTGATCAGTTTCCCTTGCTTTTGCACATACTCTTGCTTCCACTGTTTTTTGTTAGCACTCAACACCTTACGCCCATCTGCTTGACGCTGGGTATTGATTTTAGTCACTGCTTGTACTAACTTCGGCTTGGCAGCAAGTTGCTTAATGGTACTGAGGGCTTGCTCAGATAGTGCATTATTAGCAGCAAACGCTGTTGATGTCAGACTCGCACTGAACATACTGACAAGTAATAAGGACTTTTTCATGGACACTCCTTTGTCTATTTTTATTACCATTTTGACCGCATTAGGGTCTATTAAAAATATACTGTTTATTTAAGACACAATCAAGTGCGCAGCAAAAAAATGAGTAAATTTTGTGTAACTCCTTTAAAAATAGGGAAATTCTCTTTTAAGACCAATTTAATCCAGGCGCCTTTGGCTGGGATTAGCTGCGCCCCTTTTCGTGAGTTAATCTGGTCATTTGGTGCTATTGCCTATGGCTGTACCGAGATGCAATCAGCCAGTCAGATCGCACAAGGTGGGCAACGTGCTCAACGCTATATTCACCGCGGCGCTCAGGAAGCGTGTTTGTGCTGGCAGTTAAGCGGCAATCAGCCTGAATATCTGGCTCAAGCCAGTGAAATTGCAGCACAATCCAACGCTGATTTGTTAGATCTGAATTGTGGCTGCCCTATGCCCAAGATTCGCCAAAAGGGCTGTGGGTCTAAGTTGCTCAGTAAAGCCTCACAACTGGGTAAATTAATTCAAGCCATGAAGCACGCCAGTGGCTTGCCGGTGACCATTAAAATCCGTGTCGATAGCTATAGTGGTGATAACAATAATTATGATGTGGCACGCATGGCTGAAGATAGTGGCGCCGATGCACTAGTGGTCCATGGCAGGCATTGGACAGAACATTATCAAACACCCTGTCGTTTGGAAGACATCGCTGAAATTGTCCAAGCAGTAAACATACCGGTCATCGGTAATGGCGATATTACTGACTATCAAAGCCTAGCAACTATGTTAGCAACGACAGGTTGCCAAGGTGTGATGATCGGTCGGGCAAGTATCGGCAAACCGTGGCTCTTTAAAGCATTAACTTGCGCCGACCGGGGCATTACCTTCCCTACACCGACACCTGATAAAATCGGCACGTTACTGTGGCGGCATATATGTGGATTAGCAAAGCTCGAACTTGAACATATTGCCGTATTGCAGATGCGCCGCCTGATAAAGTATTATGCTGCAACCTTACCAACCTATAAGGTTTTGCAAACAGCAGCCAACCAATGCACTTCATTGCATGGGCTACAAACGTTAATCCAGCAATATTTTGGCGCTATAGCTGATTCAATATTGCTGATGAATTAGCCGTATTGGCACGCTCCTGTTCTAATGCGGGGTTCAAAGAACTCATTACGCTGTCATACAATTGATTAAACCCTGTATCAGCATGATTTCCACGATATTGCTCTAAATTTTCAATTAACTTCTGTTTAAACCACTCAAGCTGTTGACAACGTAGTTCATATTTAGATGCACTTAGATATGCATCTAACTCAGCACAAAAATCCTCAAAAAATTGCCCAAGACTGGCAGGAGACGTCTCAGCCCCCCATGAAGCGTGTTGACTAAAGGGTTTTTCCCGAATAGCATGGAGTGTTGAACTGTCCGACCTCATGTGTTTCTTAAAGAAATCCAATAATAGTTCGTGCTGCACAGTCCCTATAGGGAATCTAGACATTGTGTATTTTTCTATCGTGTCTAACAACCCTAAGAGCTTATGAGGATTTTCAAAAGATGTCTGACAACTCAAGAATAGCGACACACAGAACCTCTCCATTATCAGATCAGCATGTCTAAATCTCCCCTCACCCATTAGTTCTAAGAATTGACTAAATAAAGCAAAGGAACCCAGATCGTCATTTTGGCTTGGAGGACGCTCATAAAAAACCGTGCTGCTATCGTAATAATGTATTGTCTCCTTACTAGCAAAGCTTACTTTTTTCGCCCCCCTTTTTCATCATGGCCTTGCACGTCAACACTACCAGATTTTCCTTTTTTGACTTCACTCACTGGTGGCACACTATCAGGTTTTGCTTTTTTGGCTTCACTCACTGGTGGCGCACTACCAGAACTGGTCTTACGCTTTCCTAATAATTCGCTATCTGTTGCTTTTGCCCGCTTCTCCACTAAACCCCAGGTTAAGGGTGGTCCCAAATCATGTTTCCCCTTAAACGCTAAGAGCTTCGCGGCAAAATCTGTCCGCAGTGATTGTTGCTGTTTGTAAAGTTCAGCATGACTCCTACAGCCGAGTTCAGATAAGTTAAAAAGAAGCTCACATGTTCCTGGATAATCATCATCTGACAGATGTAATGCTTTCATTCTCTTATCGTAAAGCTCCAAACCAGCATCAGTCTGCTCAAGGGCTAATTGATAATGCTTTGAGGCAAAATATTGTTGGGCAAGTTCAGCCCGTGCATTTAAAATACTGAGCCTCATTTTTATTGAAAACTCTTTCTTACCATCATCGTCTCTAGGATAATGTTTAAGGGCTGCTTGATAGTTTTCAATGGCTGCTAGTAAATGTTTCTCATCTTTTTTATCAAACAGCTCATCTGCATAGTTCTCATAAGTCTCGGCAAGCATTACTTCTGTTTCAACAGCACTTTGAGTCTCACCTGCATTCCTATAGGCACTTGCAGACTTTTTAAAGCATACAACAGCGGTATCGTAGGCTTTAAAATTTTTACGCTCAGTCTGGGATGATCGGTTTAACGCATCAGCACCATAATTATAAGCAATCGCTGCTAAGACTAATTGGCTATCGCGTATTATCGTTGCCATCTGAGCGCAATACTGCGTATCGGAGCCAGTTTTATCCTTAATTTTACTGAGCCTGGCCATACACCTTTCAAGGCATTTAACATCATCTGGCTTTGGAGAATCTGTAGCTGATAGCTGATTTTGTAACAGAGTGAGATACTCCATATACAGCAACACATCATTGTTATGATCTTCCTGTGGTTTTGCATCAAAGTCATCGTCTGCATCACGCACAAAAGCGCTTAATTTATCTGAATACTGTTCAGATAAATTGAGCCTTAAACGCAAAAATGCTTCTACAGTTTCAGCTTTTTTCTCCGCAATACCTATGAGCTTTTTTGCTGAATTAAATTGAGCTGCATAAGCAGAAGAATAGCCCTCACCCCCGCGTAAATAATTTAAAATCGCAGCACCATCTGCGCCTAACTTTGCCTGAGAGCTTCCGTGCATCAATAAACTCCTTGTTTAGTCTGTCCTTGCTTTGCCTGTCTATTTTGCTCAAATAAAATCTTCGCCGTCTGATACTTTATTTTTAAAGAGATATCGCAGCATCACTGCTCCCCTAACAACGTATCTCGTGTTAATGTTTGTTTCTTCATAATAACCTTAAGGCTTCTTAGCGCTTCAAACTGGATCTGACGCACGCGCTCACGCGTCAGTCCCACTTCCTGACCTACTTCTTCCAAGGTTTGTGGTTCATGGCCGCGTAAACCATAGCGACGCTCTAAGATGATACGCTGTTTTTCTTCTAACTGGTCTAACCATTGACCCATAGACTCGTGCAATTCACTATTAGCACAACGTTGCTCAATGGTTTCCTCACCTTCAGCAGCAATAACTTCCACCATTGGACGGTTAGAATCATCAAATAAACCATCAATAGAATCTACTGGCACAGTCAGTGACAATAGTTTTTTAATGTCTTTTACCGGACGATCCAGAAAATCGGCCACCTCCTGCACAGAAGGTTCATGGTTAAGCTTTTGAGTGAGTTGGCGCACAGCGCGCAGATATACATTTAACTCTTTTAACACATGAACCGGCACACGGATAGTGCGTGTTTGATTTAAGATACCACGCTCGATATTTTGTTTAATCCACCAGGTAGCATAAGTAGAAAAGCGAAAACCACGCTCGGGATCAAATTTTTCCACCGCACGCATTAAACCCAGATTGCCCTCTTCAATGAGATCTAGCAACGCCAAACCTCGGCCACTATAACGTTTGGCAATTTTCACCACCAAGCGTAGATTAGATTTAATCATACGTGAGCGTGCAGCTTCATCACCTCGTTGTGCCAAACGAGTAAGGTGCTGCTCTTCTTTAGCAGTTAATAGGGATGTGTATCCAATTTCTTTCAGATAAATGGTGGTAGCATCATAATCGCTTAAGCTGATGTCACCCACCTCGATACGGTGATGATTGCTTCCAGATTCGACATCTTCAAGCTCAAAATTTTCATCAAGCATCGCTTCAGATAGTAAAGCGTCGGTGTGACCTTCTTGTTCAAGCTTAAGATCTTTCTTATTAAGTTGCTCTGCATGCATGATAGCCTCCTGATTTTTTTGTTATTATTTGCGCCCATCGTTTTTATTATGGTGTTAACGGGCTTACTTACAACGCAGCTTACATGGCTTTCAGCCCTGACTGGCTTACGTTCGGGACAATCTCTGTTGTTCGTTATTATTAAGCAAGTTATCCCTTCCCAAGCAGTCTATCTGGAAATCGACATAATGAGGAGGACTGTGAAATCACCGTGCATTTCTATCTTGGCTGTGCTAAGCTCATCGATTATTGGCATTGTTAGCGGAAAAACTAGTATTTATACGACGTCCAGCGATGCAAAATCTACTCAATCTCGTCATTATCGCCATCATTTCGGGTATCATTGTGTTACTTGCACCAGTGTATTCCACTGTGCCAAGAGGCATTCTGTTACCTCTCAGTGCTGCTTCAACACCAATAAAACCACAACAAGTAAGCACATTAGCCACCTGGCATAGTGGCATTAAGCCCGTGGGCGTAATCCATATATCTTTATTCCCGGGTGACGGTAAGCGTGATAATAACCTGGCGCTCTACCAAAAAAGTATTAGCTTGGCCAAGCAGTTAGCTGCACAGTATGGAGCCAATGTGATTTCTGTGGGCTCTGTAGTAAATTACCTCAAAGCCGGGCCATTGAATATCTATCAATTGACCATCAAAGTTGGCCGTCAATAAATAGCATCTACTGTTGTTGGTTAGCTGTTATTTAGTTGCCTGTGAAAAAACCCTATGCCCTTTGAGTTTTATGGATTTTATGCAAGAAATGGCACTTTGGAATGTGCAAAGTTACAGGCAACTCAAGGGGTTGTGAATGATGACAGTTTTGAGGTGATAGCAAGGCGGACCAGACAAGCTGGAGCGGAGTTTACACGCGCTAAATGAGCATCAGGCGTGTTTAGCCAACGCAGCTAGCACTCAAAAATGGGGTTATCCGCAATCGACTATTTATACAAAAAATAATGTGCAACCGTCAAAATCACCCCAACTAAAACCACTAGAGCAAATGTCTTAAGCAGAGTGAGCTTCTTGGCAGGTTTTGGATTTTCTTGTGCCATGTGAGTGGTCCTTTAAACACTGTGGGGCCATACTAATATACTCACTGCAATGAAGCAATTGCAAATCCCATTTTACCTCCCTACCATAACGCCTGTCTGGTGATGACAGAATTGCAATGCATAATCCAATTGAACGCCCACAACAATCCGGCGACCGCCGCCATATCGGTAATGTCCCGCCCAGCGTGATCAGCTTGCTGATCCATGATGTCATTGATAAAGACCGTATTAATCTGATTATTACCAAAGACACTCAGTCAGCTCAGCGTATTTTTAAAGAATGCCAAGCCTTGGAGACTTGCGAAGATGTATGGTACTTCCCTGATTGGGAAACGCTGCCTTACGACTATTTCTCACCTCATCAAGACATTGTGTCAGAACGCCTTGCATTGTTAAACCAACTACATACTCGCCAGCATGGTGTCATCGTAATAGCTGCCAGCACCCTGATGCAGCGCATTGCACCACCGGCTTTTATCACTGGCAGCGTCTGGCAACTCAAAGTCCATGATCACTGGGACCCTATCGGTGAGCGGACAAAATTGATGCAGTCTGGTTATCAATCCGTTACCCAGGTGATGCAACATGGTGAATTTGCTATTCGTGGTAGCATTGTAGACCTGTTTCCTATGGGCTCAGCGCACCCTTATCGCCTGGATTTATTCGATGACCAGATCGATAGCATCGCTATTTTTGATATTGAAACTCAACGCTCAACGCGGGAAGTTAGCGAAATTAACTGCTTACCGGCACATGAGTTTCCAATTGATGAGGCAGCCATTAAACACTTTCAACAACAATGGCATCATCATTTTGATGATCGTAGCAATCAATCCCCGGTCTTAGAAGCTATTACAGCCGGTCATACTACAGCGGGAATTGAGTATTACTTAGCGCTGTTTTTTAATGAAACCACCACATTACTGGACCATCTCCCTCTTAATACGCTGATCATTCACACTGACAACACCTACGATGCAGCACAAACCCAGTGGCAATCGATTCAATCACGCTATGAATCACGTCGCTATGATTTGAATTATCCTTGTCTGGCCCCACTCGAGGTATTTTATTCACCGGAACAATTACAACAACAACTACAAACATTTGCACAGATCCAATGTCATACACAGGCTTTAAATAAAACCGGCAAAGGCCGTTATCAATGGCAGGCACAGTCCCTACCTGACGTGACCATCCACAGCCAGGATAAAAACCCCTATCGAGCACTCAAGCAGCTTATTGAGCAAGCAGATCGACCTATTGTGTTGTGTGCCAAGTCACGCGGACGGCGTGAAATTCTGCGCGAACATCTAGCCAAACTGCCCGTTAAAGCACAACTGATTGATCATTGGCAAGACTGGCAGCAACAGCAACCTGTTATCAGCCTGATGGTACTAGCGCTGGAGCACGGCGCCATCCTTGGCAACCCCAACGTTATTATTATCACAGAAAACGATCTGTTTAAGCACAAAGTACCGCAGGCACGGCGCAAAAGTCATGAGACTGACCAAACAGAGCAAACGGTTGGCTTGCGAGATTTAACCGAACTCAACATTGGTGACGCTGTGGTACATATTGAACATGGCATTGGCCGCTATCTGGGATTGGCTCGTTTGGATATGGGTGGCAGTGATAATGAATTTGTCACTATTGAGTATGCTAACCAGGACAAGCTCTATGTGCCAGTACGCTCCTTGCACTTGATTAGCCGCTACAGCAGTGGAGACATCGAGCATGCGCCCATCAACCAACTGGGCACTGACAGATGGGCTAAAACGAAAGAGCGCGCCGCCAAACGTGTTTTTGATGTGGCAGCAGAGTTAATTGAGATTCAAGCCAAGCGCATTAGTCGCAATGGGTTTAAACATCACTATGATGTATCGGAGTATGAACGTTTTGCCAGTCAGTTTGCTTTTGAAGAAACACCTGACCAACAAACAGCAATTGATGCTGTATTACATGATTTACGCTGCGCACAACCAATGGATCGTTTACTGTGCGGTGATGTAGGGTTTGGTAAGACTGAAGTGGCTATGCGTGCAGCTTTTGCGGCTGTGCAAAGCAATAAACAAGTTGCCATGTTGGTACCTACCACACTCTTAGCACAACAACACTACGACAACTTTGTTGATCGCTTTGCTGACTGGCCAGTGAACATCGCGCTGTTATCGCGTTTCCAAAGCACCAAGCAAACCCAACAAACCTTGGCCGGCCTGGCACAAGGCAAAATTGACATTGTCATCGGCACACATAAGCTGCTTAGCCCGTCCATGAATTTCAAAGCATTGGGCCTGGTGATTATTGATGAAGAGCACCGCTTTGGGGTGCGCCACAAAGAGCAGTTAAAGAAATTGCGTGCACAAGTGGATATGCTTACCATGACTGCCACCCCTATTCCACGCACATTGAATCTATCGCTCTCGAGCATTCGTGATTTATCCATTATCGCTACTGCACCGGCCAAGCGATTATCAGTAATGACCTTTGTTAAAGAAAAGCAAGACACCTTGATCAAAGAAGCTATCTTGCGTGAGATCTTTCGTGGTGGCCAGGTGTATTACCTACATAATAATGTACAAAGTATTGATCATTGTGCTCAGACACTGGCAAACCTTCTGCCGGAAGTACGCATTAACATCGCTCATGGTCAAATGCGTGAGCGCGAGCTAGAGCAACGCATGGCTGACTTTTATCACAACCGCTTTCAGGTATTAGTGTGCACCACTATCATTGAAACGGGTATTGACGTACCCAATGCCAATACCATTATTATTGAGCACGCTGATCGTTTTGGTCTGGCCCAACTGCATCAGCTACGTGGCCGTGTCGGGCGCTCACATCACCAAGCTTATGCCTACTTGATGACACCACCGCTCGATGGCCTTACCAAAGATGCCCAAAAGCGCTTGGAAGCGATAGAGCAAGCCAGTGACTTAGGCGCTGGTTTCCAACTTGCTAACCACGATATGGAAATTCGTGGCGCCGGTGAAATCCTGGGGGATGAACAGAGCGGCAATATGCATAGCATTGGCTTTGAACTCTATCTAGAGTTTGTTGATAAAGCGATAAGCGCATTAAAGCAGGGCAAGCAAATTGATTTAGACCAAGCGACTACAGAGGGTTGTGAAGTGGAGTTACGCATCAGCACGTTAATTCCCGACGACTATCTGGGTGATGTGAGTCTGCGGCTGAAGTTTTATAAAGGTATCGCCAACGCCCAAAACGAGCACACTCTCAATGATATTCAGGCTGAACTGATCGACCGTTTTGGCCCCCTGCCGCAGCCAACACAACACCTGTTTGCCTGCGCACAACTACGCCTGCAAGGTAGGGCGTTGGGCATCACCAAAATAGAGGCACACAGCCAAGGCGGCAACCTACACTTTATTGAACCCCCCCCCATTGATGCAATGACATTGATTAAACTGGTACAAGTATATCCACAATCCTATCAACTGGCCGGCCCAACTAAACTGGCTTTCAAAGGTGAGTTATTGCAGGCACCAGCACGAATTGATTTTACATTCGAACTGATTGACAAGCTCAGAGGGTATCCGGAAAGATAATGCCTCCGGCCTCACCCACGCCAGAGCAGTATT
>JANQIS010000247.1 GCA_028282045.1 Gammaproteobacteria bacterium | reverse complement strand
GTAGACATTCATGAATCAACTGGATCAAGGCAAATAAGGTTGTAGACTCAGGGTGCTGTGCTACAAATTGGCCTGCCAACACCACTGGATATTGGGATTTTTTCAGTGCACTTGCCATGGTTTTCACATCTTTGGACACAGTGACATCACCCACCAAGGCTTTCACTGAGCCGGGTATTTTAGCACCATACAGTGCTTTGACTAATGAGGCTAACACTTGCGGCAAGGCATCATGCTCTGCAAGCACTTGATGCGCCACATCAAAGCGAAAATCAAAATCTGCCGGGTTAATTACACTGGCCTGCGCGCCATTGAGACTGGCTTGGCGAATGCGATGATGTACAATAGGTTGGTCTTTACGCACGTTACCGCCAATCACTAAGATATGGTCACTGTGTTGTAGCTCCGACAAAGTCAGATCCAGACCGGGATGCGTTGCCCACCAATCTTGATGGTCAAAGTTCACGGTATGTATACGGTGATCAATATGCGGCACTTTCAATGCACGCATCAATTTTTGCAATAAATACAGCTCTTCAGTGGTGGCACTGGGAGAAGCTAATGCGCCGACTTGTTTAGGGCTGTTTTGGTCCAAAATACGCTTGAATTTGCTAGCCAGCACCTCCATCGCGGTTTCCCAGCTCACCGCTTCCCATTCACCATCACGCTTGACCATCGGTTGCTTAAGGCGTGATTGATGATATAACCCAAAGTGGCCATAGCGATCACGATCTGCCAACCAAATTTCGTTGAGCAATTCATTTTCCCGTGGCACCACTCGCATCAACTCGTGGCGGCGCACATGCGCATACATATTGGAGCCAACGCAATCATGTGGTGATACCTGCGCATACTGTACCATCTCCCAAGCTCGGGCCTGATAACGAAAAGGTTTATTAGTCAATGCACCAACCGGACACAAGTCGATGACATTACCTGACATTTCGGATTCAATATTGTTTTCCAGGAAGGTCGCAATTTCAGAAGATTCACCACGGTTGATCATGCCCAACTCTTGGTAGCCGGCCACCTCTTCAGTAAAGCGTACACAGCGGGTGCAATGAATACAACGGGTTAAATCAGTTTCAATCAGTGGGCCGATGTCTTTGTCTGCCACCGCACGCTTGCCTTGATTATAGCGAGACACATCATCACCATAACCCATGGCCATATCTTGCAACTCACACTCACCACCCTGATCGCAGATCGGGCAATCGAGCGGGTGGTTGATCAGCAAGAATTCCATCACAGATTTCTGATACTGCATGGCTTTGGGTGATTTGGTGAAGACTTTCATACCGTCGTTAACTGGCGTTGAGCAGGCAGGCATCGGTTTGCGCCCTCCCTCAATCTCAACCAAACACATCCGGCAATTGGCAGCCACAGAGAGTTTCTTGTGGTAACAAAAACGGGGAATATAAATACCGGCATCATCAGCCGCCTTAATAATTGATGTCCCTGGCGGCACTTCCAGCACCTGGCCATCAATTTCCACTTTGAGTAATTGTGTTTGCTGATCACTCACGTCAAGTCACCTTTTCCCTTCAATGAGGATGATGGTGAAACGCAAAAGTTTTGCCCGTCACCATCGATTTTTTATGTTGAATAAAGTACTCAAACTCCTGACGGA
The DNA here is from genome assembly GCA_028282045.1 of Gammaproteobacteria bacterium. Taxonomy (GTDB): domain Bacteria; phylum Pseudomonadota; class Gammaproteobacteria; order Francisellales; family CACEW01; genus JANQIS01. Next base: position 3,439 of record JANQIS010000247.1, on the reverse strand, counting down.
ATTTGAGAATATAACTTTGGGTTGGCCAAGCAAAAGCCTCTCCAAACACGCAAATAGTATGGCCTTCCACTTTACCGGCCACATCAAGTAGCTTGTCACAATCACCCGTCTCACCCTGACCGGCCATGATCTTGCGTACCATGCGAGCCACCCAGCCTGAACCTTCACGACAGGGCGTACATTGGCCACAGCTTTCTTCATCGTAGAAGTCCAACAACCGTGATAGTACCTCAACCATGCAACGCGTTTCATCCAGCACCACCACAGCACCAGAACCGAGCATGGAGCCGGCGTTACCTATGCTGTCATAATCCATGGTGCATGCCATCATTTCTTCACCGGTAAGAATCTTAGCTGAGCTACCGCCGGGAATCACTGCTTTGAGCTTACGGCCATTGCGCATACCACCGGCCATCTCTAACAACTCAGGGAATGGCAGACCTAAGCCCACTTCAAAATTGGCCGGCTGCTCTACATCACCGGTAACGCAAAAAATCTTGGTGCCGCCGTTGTTTTCTTTACCCAGCTTTAAGAACCATTCACCACCGTGCTGCAAAATGGCCGGCACTGAGGCATAGGTTTCAGTATTGTTAACATTGGTTGGCTTACCATACAAGCCACAGTTGGCCGGAAAGGGGGGTTTAAAGCGCGGTTGGCCTTTTTTACCTTCCAAGGAGTTCAATAGTGCGGTTTCTTCACCACAAATATAGGCCCCGGCACCTAAATGGTTGAAGATATCAACATTGATACCTGTGCTTTGAATATCTTTACCCAGCAGGCCAGCGTCATAAGCTTCTTTGAGTGCGGCTTCCATGCGTTGAAACGGCAACCAAAACTCACCGCGAATATAGTTATAGGCACGCTCAGCCCCCATGGTAAAACAGGCAATAGCCAAACCTTCCACCAATTGATGAGGGTTGTAAGTTAAAATATCGCGGTCTTTACAAGTACCTGGCTCACCTTCATCAGAATTGCACACCACATATTTATCACCAGGGACATTGCGCGGCACAAAACTCCATTTCAAACCAGTCGGAAAACCGGCACCACCACGCCCACGCAAGCCAGAAGCTTTGAGTGTTTCGATGATTGTCTCTGGTTTGAGTTTGCCGGTGAGAATGTCGCGCCACATTTTATAGCCACCAACACTCTCATAAGATGCCATGCTCCAGGGTTCTTTTAAATGGCGGGTTCTAAAACAGACTTCATTCGCCATCGTGATTACTCCAGGTTATCCAAGATCTCATCCAACTTTTCTGGCGTGAGATATTCATAATAGTCTTTGTTGATCTGGCACATTGGCGCACCAATACAGGCTCCCAAACACTCAACTGGTTTGAGCGTGAAGCGCTGGTCTGATGTGGTACCACCCAACTTAATACCCAAGCGTTGCTCCAGATGGGCCACTAAATCATCTGACCCACGCAGCTTGCAGGAAATATTGGTACACAGATAAATACGATGCCGACCTACTGGGCTGTGCTCATACATGGAGTAAAATGTGGCAATCTCATAGGCTGCTATACGTGGCATACCTAAATAATCAGCTACTGCGGCAATTAATGGTTTGGTCAAACTACCATCGCCCATTTGTTCTTGCACGATCATCAAAGCAGACATCACCGCAGATTGTTTCTGATCTGCAGGATATTTGTTAATCCAATGATCAATCGCCTTTTTTACCGGTGGTGTTAGTTCTGGTGGCGTAATATCCTTCACAATCTGCCTCTTCTTTATCGGTCAATATCACCAAACACAATATCTAAGGTGGCAATAATCGCCGGCACATCGGCCAACATATGCCCCTGTAACATCTCATTCATCGCACTAATATGTGCAAAACCTGGTGCGCGAATCTTTAAACGATACGGCTTATTCGCACCATCTGAGAGCAAGTAAATCCCAAATTCGCCTTTGGGATGCTCAACGGCAGCATAAGCCTCACCTTCTGGTACACAATAGCCTTCAGTGAACAACTTAAAATGATGAATCAACGACTCCATATCACCTTTCATGTGCTCACGCGTGGGCGGTGTCACCTTGTGATCTGGTGCCATCACCGTACCAGGGTTATCACGTAGCCATTGTACACATTGGCGAATGATGTGGTTGGACTGACGCATCTCTTCTACCCGCACTAAATAGCGGTCATAACAATCACCTTCTTTGCCAATTGGAATGTCAAAATCTAATTGGTCATATACTTCATAAGGCTGCTTTTTGCGTAAGTCCCACGCCACACCTGAAGCGCGCAACATTGGCCCAGTAAAGCCCAGTTGCAACGCACGTTCAGCCGATACAGCACCGATACCCACGGTACGCTGTTTCCAGATACGGTTGTTTGTCAGCAGCGTTTCATACTCATCGACACACTTAGGGAAGCGCTCGGTAAAATCCCAGATAAAATCCAGCATCGAGCCTTGGCGGTTTTTATTAAGCTTGTTGCAGTCTTTTTGCGAACGGAATTTGGAAGGCTCATACTTAGGCATCTGCTCGGGCAAATCGCGATATACTCCGCCAGGACGAAAATAGGTAGCGTGCATACGTGCACCTGATACGGCTTCGTAACAATCCATCAAGTCTTCACGCTCACGAAAAGCGTACAGAAATACCGTCATTGCACCCAAATCTAATCCATTAGAGGCGATCCACAATAAATGATTAAGGATGCGAGTAATCTCTGAGAACATCACGCGAATATATTGCGCCCGCAGCGGCACTTCAATACCGAGTAATTTCTCAATCGCCAACACATAGCCATGCTCGTTGCACATCATAGAAACATAATCAAGGCGATCCATGTAACCGATACTTTGGTTAAACGGTTTAGTTTCGGCAAGCTTTTCGGTACCACGGTGCAACAATCCCACATGCGGATCAGCATGTACTACCGTTTCACCATCCAACTCTAATACTAAACGCAATACCCCATGAGCGGCCGGATGCTGCGGGCCAAAGTTGACGGTGTAATTCTTAAACTCACTCATGACTTCGCCTCCTCTTCGCCATAGCGATTGTCATGGCGAATCACCCGCGGCACTAATACGCGCGGCTCGATTTCAACCGGCTCATACACTACACGGTCTTTGCTGGCGTCATAGCGCATTTCCACATGGCCAGACAAGGGAAAGTCTTTACGGAATGGGTGGCCGACAAAACCGTAGTCTGTAAGAATACGGCGTAAATCAGAGTGGCCATCAAATACAATACCGTAAAGATCGAAAGCCTCACGCTCATACCAATCGGCCACCGCCCAAATTTTAGTGACTGATGGCAGACGTGGCATTTCGCCCGGAATAAAGGCACGTATACGCAGGCGAATATTGTGCTTGAGCGATAACAAATGATACACCACGGCAAAACGGTGGCCTTCTGGCGCTTTCAATGCCAGCTCACGACAGACACTGCGGGAAAAACCGGTTGATGTTGCAGCCTGGGT
>JANQIS010000221.1 GCA_028282045.1 Gammaproteobacteria bacterium | reverse complement strand
AAGTGATTAGCATCGGCAAAATTGCCGATATTTTTGCCCACCGTGGTGTGACACAAGTCATCAAGGCGCCGGATAATATGGCACTGTTTGATCAAACGTTACGGGCTATTAAGGGTGCGCCTGATGGCGCATTAATTCTGACAAACTTCGTGGATTTTGATTCCAAATATGGCCATCGACGTGATGTATCAGGATACGCACAAGCGCTTGAAGAATTTGATAAAAAAGTCCCGCTGCTGCTTGAAATCTTGGAATATGATGATATTGTTTTAATGACCGCTGACCATGGCTGCGATCCAACTTGGAGAGGGTCTGACCATACACGAGAAAATGTGCCTATGTTGTGGTACAAAAAAGATATAAGTGTAGGATCGATAGGAGTGAGTTCGTCATTTGCGGATATGGGTCAAACAGTTGCTTCGTATTTGAAGTTAGCGCCATTGCAATGTGGTGATGTGCTACATATAACTGGGGTAAGTAAGTGACCGTTAGTGAAAAACTCGAAAAATTACGCCAATTGATGCGTCAAGTAGGTATTGATTATTACTTGATACCCTCGTCTGATCCGCATCAGAATGAATATGTACCGACTTGTTGGCAGCGTCGGCGCTGGATCAGTGGGTTTACCGGTTCTGCTGGTGATGTCATCGTTGGTTTGGATCAGGCATTTTTATGGACTGATGCACGTTATTTCATCCAGGCCAGACAGCAACTGGATCCAACTAGTTTTGAAATGATTCCAGCGACGCAGGGCTCTTTTTCTGCCATCACTGTATGGCTTTATGCTCATGCTAAAGGTAAAAAATTAGGTGTTGATCCACGTCTGATTCCTTGTAAGGTGGCTAATGAGCTGGATCAACTAATGCAAGATAACGACGGTAAGCTGGTATCATTGGTTAATAACCTGATAGATCAGGCCTGGATAGATCAGCCTCAACCTGATCTGGCCAGTATTGAAATTGTCCCACTGGAATTTGCCGGACAGTCAGTGGGGGATAAGCTCAAGGCACTACGACAAAAAATGTGTGAAAGTCACTGTGATGCTCATGTTGTTACCATGCTCGATTCGATTGCATGGTTATATAATATTCGTGGTCGTGATGTGGCTTATAATCCGGTAGTTATTAGCTATGCTATTGTCACTCACGATAGCGCAAAGTTGTTTGTTGATCAAAGTCGTCTTGAACCGGAACATAGCGCTGTTTTGGCTAAAGAGGGGATTACTATTGTAGAGTATGGCGGTTTTGCCCAGGCATTGCATGAGTTGAAAGGCAATGTATTAATTGATCCACTTTATACCAGTTGGTGGGTGCAGCAGCAGATGCACCAGGCATCGGTAAAACTTATAACCTCACCGATTAGTTTACTCAAAGCTTGCAAAAATAGGATTGAAATAGACAATATGTCTGAAGCACATCGCTTAGATGGCATTGCGCTAGTTAAATTTATTGTCTGGCTTCAAGCACATGGACTTGAAGGCTTTGATGAAGTGAGTCTGGCTGAGAAACTAGATAGCTTGCGCCGTTTGAATGATAAATATATTGGTAAAAGCTTTGAGACAATTAGTGCCTTTGGGCCCAATGGTGCGATTTGCCACTATGCGCCAAAGGAGTCCACAGCATTAACAATTACAGATGAGTCGTTGTATTTGCTTGATTCGGGTGGACAATACTATTACGGAACGACCGATATTACCAGAACATTCCATCTTGGCGTGCCTACCACAGAGCAAATGCAACATTACACTTTGGTGTTGAAAGGGCATTTAGCATTACGTCATATGATTTTCCCACATGGCACGCGAGGTGAGCATCTTGATGTGATTGCGCGTCATGCCTTATGGGCGCGTAAACTCAATTATGGTCACGGTACAGGTCATGGTGTTGGTGCCTATTTATGTGTCCATGAAGGCCCGCAACGTATTTCATCTGGCCCGACTTCTGTGCCGTTGCTCGATGGTATGATTGTTAGTAATGAACCTGGTGTTTACTTTGCTGACCAATATGGTATTCGTATCGAAAACCTATGTTTGATTAAAAAGGTGGCCGATGTTGATGAGAGCCAGACAGGTGACGGGCCGTTCTACGGCTTTGAAGATTTAACCTTGGTGCCTTATGAGCGCAAATTAATTGATGTTAGCCTGTTATCTGAAGATGAAATTGCCATGGTCAATCAGTATCATGAGCGGGTTAAGCGTCGTTTGTATGATGACTTGTCTGCGCAAGAGCAAGCGTGGCTCGAAGAGGCGACCAAGCCGCTATAAAAAGCGCTAAATAAAACCTCTGTATCGCTGTGATTATCGCTAAATTTAAGCGTTTAAATTTGTTTTGAGCCTAGCCTGATTATGCAGCAGTTTTTCTATAACCAGTCATTTAACGCGACACCGATACCAATGGCGTTAGTGTAATGATTGTATTCAATAAGTGATTGCCCGTAACCGGCAAAGCCTTGTAAGTAAATCCGAAACTGCTTGAATACCGGATAGGAAATGCTAAGGGTTACTGAGCCGCGTTTAAAACCACTTTCAATATTATTACGTGAGCTAACAGAAAATGTTACCCGATGGTAAAGGTATGATACGATCCATTTGCCGTGGCCAAGGTATGAAGTGATATCAGGGTTGTGAAGCGTGGAAGAGTGGCTTTTAAAGATAAGAAACCATGGTTTGATATCAAAATAAAACTGTTTGGAATGATAAATCTGATCGAGGTAGACTCGGTTCCAGCTACGTTCTAAATCACCGCCTTTACCGTTGGATTGATGCATGACACCAACGTTGGTACGCCAGTGCGTATTGGTGTGTAAGTAAGAATAAAACAACTCGGGTTGGTAGTTGATTTCTCTAAAATAGGGTGATTGAGTATATAACTGCCAATACATCAATTGTGTATAAGCGAAGTTGATACTATCACCATTAGAGAAAATACTGTGTACAAAAGGCACTAACAAACTGAATTGGGCCTTAAATTCATTATGCTTGACTTGCTGTTCATTGGGTGTGCTATTGGTATAGATAGAGTTGTCTGGCATCTGGGTGTGGTAAAACGGCAATATGTAAGTGGGGTAGTATAGTTCGATAGTAACAGAATGATGTGGATGTAAAGGATTAACAGGTTTATGTGCGTCTGATTTTGTTGGTAGAGCCTGTGAATCAGTGGCTAACGCGGTAGCAAAACAGTAGGAACACAGAAGTAAACAAGTGATCAAAACGGACAGGCGAAGCATAGCGTGTTAAATTTTGGGTCAAATTCACATGCATTTTATCGTAAACTATTTGGCTAGCGTAGCGGTGCTATTAAATGGGTCATAACTTGCCTATAGTGCATGGCTTGAATTATCTGGCCGATTGGCTCAAAAGCTTTAACTAATTGTTTATAGATGCCATGAGCAATTTACTGTGCTTTAAAAATATGGTGCAGGCGCTGGTAGGCGGTTTTGCCGATGTCGCGGTAATAATGTACATCGACATGACGCTGCTGTGCTCTTTGAGGAAATAACCCTGTTAGAATCAGGCATTCATCACCGATATGTTTTAACTGCGTTTGTTGTAGTGCACCACTGCTATGCTGTGCTGCCAGGTAGCGCTCAGCAATGGGCTCGGCCAGTAGGCATGACTCTGTAGCTAGTTCGTTTAACATCAGTACCAGATAATGTTCTAGTTCTAAAGGCAGTTGCATATGCGTGTGATACTGCGCTTCTGAGACAAGTTGGTACCACATGGCTTGTGGATTAGTATGTACGATAAATGCGGTCATACGTACTCCCTTTTGCCATTTCTGCTATTAATTATAGTTGATTTTCAAGAGATTAGTGTGATGTCTTGGTGTAGAGCCAATAATATTGGTTGGTGGCAGGATTAAACCCGATAATTTGTACATCATCGCTATAAAGCTCCAGATAGGTAAGGATATCCACCAGGTAATGAGAATTAGTTGCCAGGGTCTGATCAGAGGTGCTGCTATACAACACGCACCATTGATTAGCCTGGTTAAATTGGCTGATTAAGGCATGTTGGTTGAGTGAACCGTTAATTGGATTGAAGTTGATGTGGCTCACCCAGGACTGATTGAAAGGCGCATAGCGCTGAGCCAACACATAACCCATTGGGGTGTCAAAGTAACTGAAAAAGAAGACGTGTTGGCAATGATGACTAGTATAGAGCTGCATAAAACGCTGATAGAGTGCGGCGGTATAGGTTGGGATTTTAGTGTGGTATGGCCCTTGAGCAGTGTTATGCCAGATGGGGCGTGGATGTTGGTATAAATTAGCAGGATACAGGTTGATCAGAGTTGGAATGGCAATAGTGAAAAGCAGTAATATCCATAGGGTAATACCACGTGTTACCGGTTTAATCTGATGCCAGAACAAAGCGCTAAGATAAAGCAGCAGGACAGGGTAGTACAAGCTAAAGATGCTGCCGACCATATTTTGTGATGTGGCGCGGTGGTTGAAGTAAAATACAATCATCAGACCACTGATCAGTGCGGCCTGATAAATTGAAGTTACATTGGTATCATGACGCAACAGTGCCCACAGTAGACCAAGGAAAAATCCGCCGGCAACAACATATTCGTAAGGATAAGTGCTGATATGCTGGTATATATGCCCTTGGATGATAATGACTGCAAGCAAAATTATGCTGATTAGGATACTGCCTGATAGTATCTGTTTGAGCGTATAATGCTGCACCACAAAGCGTCCGACTGCCCAACCAAGCAGCCCGGGAAAGCCACTGAGTATGAAAAACAGTAGGCCTAGTAACAATTGATTTGACAGTTGATGAATAATGCCAGGGGTGGCTTTGTGTAACCAATGCAGGTTATGTGCTGCTTGTAGCCATCTATGGAGTAGGTCAAACCCATATAAATACCCACTGACTGCAATGATTAAAGTTATCAGGCTGCTGGTGATAAACCACCGGCGGTGTGTTTTGAGCAGGCTTGCTAATACCACTATACTGATCATGCCAGCAGGAATCATGGCGATATTCATTAGCATAGTCAGTGAGATCAGTAAGCCGCCGAAGATCAGGTAGGGGGTTGGTTTTGCCACGCGTTGTGCATGGTAAAAAGCAGCAAGACCAGCGATTAAACCGATAGGGATCGCAGTGTAGTAACTCATCACATAATCGGTAAAAAACAGAATGCTAAACAGGTAGGCAATGATGGCAAAAGGCAGTATTACGCTGCGCCGATGGGACGGATTAATAGCCACTACCATCCAGGCAATACTGGCAGCAGCTAGCAGCATCATGTAGCAACGCATGGCCCAGAGGTTTATGCCAAACAACCAGATCAGCGGGACGTTGAGCAAAAAAGCCGGCCGATAACTCATGAGAAAATCAATATATCGGCCACCACCGGTTGCCACTGCCCAAGCACTATAGAGCTGCCAGCCGGTGTCAGGATGTTGATAACTGGTGTAGCGGTAGATAAAAAAGATCAGGTACAATATCGTCAAGAGCACGCCGAGCCAGGCAAGATAGCGAATAAACTTGGAGCTCTTAAGTAGCGGTTTCATGACGTGTGG
>JANQIS010000184.1 GCA_028282045.1 Gammaproteobacteria bacterium | reverse complement strand
GTTAATAATCTGTGATATAGGTTGGTTCAATGTTACCAATCCAGCCATGCCTGACATCATCCCACCTTTCGATGAGCTCGAGCCACTTGACATGCTCATATGGTTAACTTGAGCTTGTAATTGTTGAATCTGCGCTTGCAGATTCGCGATTTGGGCATCAGTACTGCTCGCAGCAAAAGCTGTTCCAGCCGCACCTAAGCCGAGGACACACATGGTCGCAACAACAGGTTTTAATTTCACTTTAATTCTCCCTTACGTTTCATTCGTAAATCGATACACACAGTTTTGTGGGTGTCATCCCACACAACAGTAGCTAATTGTAGTACAACAACTGACATACTGCCAAGTGCACACAAATACATATCAGTGTATCCGTGCACAATTGTAGCGCATTCTAGTCACGTTACAGTCACAATGCAAGTTTTTTAAAAAATAAACCACATTGCTATCACTGGCTTAGCGCTAATGTTTTCTTCATATTGGTCGATAACGACCACCGATAAGGCTGGCGTATAACTGCTGCGGCCTTACAGTTTATCTGAATTACCCGCCAAATACTTGGCGACACCTTCAGGGTCAGCTTTCATACCGGCCTGGCCTTTTTGCCAGCCGGCAGGGCAAACCTCACCATGTTTCTCATGGAACTCCAACGCATCGATCATGCGTAGCAACTCATCCATATTGCGCCCTAAAGGCAAATCATTAACCACTTGATGGCGCACCATACCTTGTTTGTCGATCAAAAACGTAGCACGCAATGCCACGCCTGCCTCAGGATGTGCGACACCGTAAGCTTGTGTGATGTCATGGTTGATGTCCGCTGCCATAGTATAGCTCACCTCACCAATACCACCTCGATCAATAGGCGTTTTGCGCCATGCATTATGGGTAAAATGAGAATCAATTGAAACAGCGATAACTTGAACACCTTTCTCTTCCAACTGCGCCACCCGATGATCCAGTGCAATCAATTCAGAAGGACAGACAAAGGTGAAATCCAAAGGATAGAACACAACGACACCATAATGTCCTTTGATTGCTGAGGATAAAGTAAATTCATCTGTAATTGTACCATCAGCCAACACTGCCGGTACGGTAAAATCAGGTGCTTGACGACCAACTAATACCATTATCGATACCTCCAAATTATGGGTTGTTTATTTCGCACAGCCGCCAGTCTCACATAACTGTTTTTAAGGGTCAACCCAAGGCTACTTCATTAAAAATAAAATATTATATTTTAATGAGGCAGCGCTGCTATAGTAATTGACCTACATGTAAAATTTCCCTATAAGATAGCTCATTATTCAAAAGTCGGTATCACCATGTCGCTCATTGACCTTAATCTGCCACTCTTTTCTGATGAGGGTGCCACGCTCAAGCAAATTGACACGCACAAGCACTGTGATGAAACCAACCTCATGCAAGAGCTGATGCAATCTGCACAGTTCGATGCCAATACCTGGAAACGCATCCAAACACGCAGTAAAGCCTTGGTACAAACCGTCAGACAACAACGTCTGAAAGCCGGCGGTTTAGACGCTTTCATGGCTGAATATGATCTCTCCAGCAATGAAGGAATTGCTCTGATGTGTCTGGCAGAGGCATTACTACGCATTCCTGATAAGTTTACAGCCGATAAGTTAATTCGCGATAAAATCTGCGGTGCTGACTGGCAATCTCACATGGGGAAAAGTGAATCCACTTTTGTAAACGCCACCACTTGGAGCTTGATGCTGACCGGCAAGTTTATTGACCGCGACCAAAAAAAGCACAGCTACTTGAGTAAAACATGGCGTGGCTTTGTCAACCGCAACAGCGACACCGTTGTCAGAAATGCAGTGCGTAAAGCCATGCAAATCTTAGGCAAACAATTTGTAATGGGTGAGACTATCGCGAGCGCATTAAAACGTGCCGCCAGCTCAGAAGCCAAAGGTTATCGCTATTCTTATGACATGCTCGGCGAAGCAGCCAAGACCCGTGAAGATGCCGCTTACTATTATAAATGTTATATCGATGCCATTCACGCCATTGGCAAACAAACCAAAGGTGAGAGCCCGGAAAACCGCGCTGGCATTTCTATCAAACTCTCTGCACTACATCCGCGTTATGAAGTGAACCACCAAGCACAAGTACTTGATGATATGCTGCCGATGGTGTTGGAATTAGCACGCCTGGCCAAACAGTACAACATCAATCTTACCATTGATGCCGAAGAATCTGAGCGCCTATTGCTCTCACTGGTGTTTCTAGAGAAGCTGGCCGGACATCAAGAACTGGCCGGCTGGCACGGTCTTGGCTTGGCGGTGCAAGCCTATCAAAAGCGCGCACCCTGGGTGATCGACTGGCTAAGTGCACTCGCAAAACGTACACAGCGGCGTTTTATGGTACGACTAGTCAAAGGCGCCTACTGGGACAGTGAAATCAAACACGCCCAAGAAAACGGCTATGATGGCTATCCGGTATTTACACGCAAAGTACATACTGATGTTTGTTACCTCGTTTGTATACGCAAGCTACTGGATAACCCACAGGCATTTTACCCACAGTTTGCCACACATAACGCGCTATCTGTCGCCATGGTGCTGGAGTTTGCCGGTGAGCGTGATGATTTTGAATTCCAATGTTTACACGGTATGGGGCAAACACTCTATGACAGCATCGTCACTCCGAAAACAGGTAAAGGCCATCCTTGTCGTGTTTATGCACCGGTCGGCAGTCATAAACACTTATTGGCTTACTTAGTAAGGCGCTTGCTGGAGAACGGCGCCAACTCATCATTCGTCAATCGCATTGTTGACCATAGCCTACCCATTGACGAGTTAGTTAAAAACCCTATCACATTGGCACAAACCCACCAAGGTCAACCCCACCCAGGTATTCCACTTCCACAACACATTTATGGTGAATCCCGTATGAACGCAAAAGGTATCGACTTAAGCAACCCCCAAAGTTTAGAACAACTCAACAACACGCTACAAACATATTATGATGATGACTATATCGCTATGCCATTATTGGCCAAACCCTTTACCCCTAAGGGCAAAGGCAAGTCTGTCATCAACCCAGCCAATCACACTCAGACTGTTGGCACCTGCCATGTCGCCACAGAGACGCAAGCACAACAAGCTATTGATGCTGCGGTTAGCGCATTTGCCGACTGGGAAGCCACTGACCCAAACCAACGTGCCGACTACCTGGTTCGGCTGGCCGATCTATTAGAAGAAAACATGCCGCGCCTGA
>JANQIS010000173.1 GCA_028282045.1 Gammaproteobacteria bacterium | reverse complement strand
CCCCATAAAGCAACTGCTGAGATTGGCACACGCTTAATCACCACACCGATTCGCTCCGGCCAGCAAGTCTACGCACAAGGAGGTGATTTAATCGTTACCGCACCGGTCAGCCCGGGTGCAGAGCTACTAGCCGACGGTAATATCCACGTTTATGGTAGCTTAAAGGGTCGTGCTCTGGCCGGTATTAATGGCAACATTAACGCACGCATCTTTTGTAGCGAACTAGATGCTGAGTTGATTGCTATCGCCGGCCACTATAAGGTACTTGAATCCACTCCCGCACACCTACGTAAGCAAAACGTGCAAGTTTTATTGGCTAATGAGCAACTGACCATCGAGCCACTTGCTTAAATAATGCGGGAATCTTAGTGTTATCCCAAGACACTCTGCTTGGCGACTGCTACTATATGTTGTTTGGCAAATTCCAACTATAATACCATATATTGATATGGTGCGGGCAACGAAAGGAACCTAAAATTATGGCAAAAATTGTGGTAATCACCTCAGGGAAAGGCGGTGTCGGCAAAACGACAAGCAGCGCAGCCATTGCAACTGCACTGGCAATGAAAGGACACAAGACCGTTGTGATCGACTTTGACGTTGGCCTGCGTAATCTTGATCTGGTGATGGGATGCGAGCGTCGTGTGGTATACGACCTGATCAACGTAATTCAAGGTGATGCGAACATCAAACAAACGCTGATCAAAGACAAGCGTGTTAGCGGGCTTTACATCCTACCTGCATCACAAACCCGTGACAAAGATGCACTAACACAAGAAGGTGTTGAAAAGGTATTTAAAGAACTGAAAAAAGAGTTTGATTATATTATTTGTGACTCCCCGGCCGGCATTGAGCGTGGAGCGCATTTAGCCATGTACTTTGCTGATGAAGCTATTGTCGTCACTAATCCAGAAGTTTCATCGGTACGTGACTCTGACCGTATCCTGGGCGTGCTCAGCAGTAAAACCAGAAAAGCTGAAAAAGGCGAAAAAATCCCTGAATATCTACTACTAACCCGCTATGCTCCAGATCGTGTTGCCAAAGGTGATATGCTCGGTGTTGATGATGTGTTAGAGATTTTGTCTATTCCATTGTTAGGCGTTATTCCAGAATCAAAAGCCGTTTTGAAAGCGTCCAACTCAGGCACTCCTGTTAGCCTGGATACTGATAGTGACGCCGGCCAGGCCTATCTTGATGCAGTAGAACGCTTTTTAGGGAATGAGCTGCCACATCGCTTTATTAAAATGGAAAAAGCGGGGATCTTTGCAAAACTATTTGGGAGAAAAGCAGGATGAAATGGCTGAAACTTTTTAAGACCAATAAGCCCTCGACCGCAACCATTGCCAAAGAACGCTTACAGGTGATTGTTGCACATCAACGTTCGCAACAAGCTGACCCTGAATTCCTTAACAAATTGCAACAGGAAATTACCGCGGTATTAGCCAAATACGTCAAGATTGATGCTGAGCATGTCAGTGTTGACTATGAACAACACGGTGATCGCGCTGTATTAGAGCTGAATATTACCATCCCTGATCAGGAAGTGAAAAAGGCAAAAACGGCCTAGGATACAAGACGCCACAGTTACTTACTTAGCGACTATCAAACAGTGTACTACAATAAAATATACATGATTTATGATAGGTCAGCGCGGATATGTCAAACACCGTCAACGTTCATACTGAATGGGGCACACTAAAGCAGGTTATTGTTGGTGATCTACGTGATGCGACCTTTCCTGCTTATGAACCGTTCTTTGGCCAATTCTATGATCGTACCATTCAACGACGATGGCAGGATGGCGCATTCTACTCCCAAGCCGGCACACTCAAAACAGGCGCACCTTTCCCACAAGCCATGATTAAGCATGCACAAGAAGAGCTCGATAACCTTGCCAAAACGCTTACTGAACTGGGTATAGTCGTGCACCGTCCTAACAGGGCACAAAACCCACAAGCGGCTCTGGCCACACCACACTGGCAATTACCACGAGCTTGCTATGTCGGTAATCCACGCGATGTTCTATTGGTGCTGGGTGACACCATTATTGAAGCGCCGATGGCTGCCCATGGGCGTAATTTTGAAAAAGCACTGTATCGACAACTATGTCGTTCCCTGTTTGAGCAAGGTGCCCGCTGGTTATCACCTCCTGCGCCCATGCTAGAAGACAGTTTGTACCGTAGTGAGCCAGGCTTAACAGAAATTGAACCGGTGTTTGATGCCGCCTCTATTGCCAAATGCGGTAAAGACCTTTTTATTTTAAAGGACTTAGGTATTAATTATTTAGGTATTGAATGGCTTAAACGCCATTTTCCACAATATCATATCCATTTACTAGAGGGTGTCGTCAAATTATACACCACATCATCATGGCCCTAAATTGTACTGCCGCAAGGAACGAATTGGCATTTTTTGCATAACGAGTGGCGAT
>JANQIS010000099.1 GCA_028282045.1 Gammaproteobacteria bacterium | reverse complement strand
CCCCATCGGACCACCACCACCAGGGGGCATCATACCTTGCATTTGGCGCATCATTTTACCCATACCGCCCTTACCGACTTTCTTCATCATTTTTTGCATTTGGGTGAATTGTTTGAGCAATTTATTCACATCTTGCACTTCAACTCCAGAGCCAGAGGCAATACGGCGTTTGCGTGAGCCTTTAATAATGTCAGGGTTCCGGCGTTCTTTGACGGTCATCGAATCAATCATCGCTGCCATACGTACTGTCATTTTATCATTTAGCTGGTTCTTTACTTGGTCAGGCACATCTCCCATACCAGGTAGTTTTGACATAATGCCAGTCAGGCCGCCCATTTTGCCCATTTGGGTCAATTGCTCACGGAAGTCCTGCAAATCAAAACCCTTACCTTTTTTAACCTTCTTAGCAAACTGCTCTGACTTTTCCTTATCAATGCTTTGCTCAATCTCTTCAATTAAACTTAGCACATCACCCATACCCAAAATACGTGATGCAACACGGTCAGGATGAAAAGCCTCCAGGGCATCGGTCTTCTCACCCGTACCCATAAATTTAATCGGCTTACCTGTCACCTGGCGAATCGACAGTGCTGCACCACCACGGGCATCACCATCAGTTTTGGTGAGGATCACACCGGTCAATGGTAAAGTATCATGAAAGACTCTAGCGGTATTGACGGCATCCTGACCAGTCATGCTGTCGACTACAAACAACGTCTCAACCGGATCAACGCTAGCGTGAATTTGCTTCACTTCGGCCATCATCGCTTCATCAATATGCAAACGTCCGGCAGTATCGACGATTAGCACATCCATTAGCTGTTTTTTGGCAGCTTCAAGCGCGTCTTTGGCAATCTTGACCGGCTTTTGTCTTTCATCACTAGGGAACCAATCGACTTCCAGCTCCTGCGCTAGTGTTTGTAGTTGTTTAATCGCGGCAGGACGATACACATCAGTACTCACCACCATCACTTTCTTCTTGTCACGGGTCTTTAATAACCGAGCAAGTTTTGCCGTACTGGTCGTTTTTCCAGAACCTTGCAAACCCGCCATCAAAATCACCACGGGCGGCTGGGCACCAAGGTTAAGTGAGGCGTTCTTCTCTCCCATGATCTGAGTCAACTCACGCTGGACAATTTTAATAAATGCTTGTCCTGGCGTTAAACTCTTAGCGACTTCACTACCCAATGATGCACGACGTACTTTGGCAATGAAGTCTTTTACCACCGGCAAAGCAACGTCGGCTTCTAATAAAGCATTGCGGACATCTTTTAGTGCTTTTTGGATATTTTTCTCTGACAAACTCCCCTGACCACGCAGTTTTTTCAGTGTGCTATTAAGCCGATCGGACAGGCTGCTAAACATAGGTTGCTCATTGTATTATCTCATTGGACAGTGAGTATAACGTATCGGGTGGGGTATTTCATCATAATGCGACAATGCTTATGCTTATCCTCCAGCACACGGTTAAGCATACAGTACTTGTCATTGAGCTAAACAGGATAGCTTAATTTGCCCAACAACAGGTGAATTGACTGAAACTATAAAACCATATCAGTTTGACAAAAGTGAAATTATTACTGCAGAAGCAGATAGTAGCATTTTAACTCGACAGCAGTGAATTTCCTGTCACAATACCACTATGATGAACAAAAACATGTAACGTGGAACTCATTCTTGTTATCGCACTGGTTGTGCTGATTATGGTTTCTGGATTTTTCTCCGGCTCGGAAACCGGCATGATGTCGCTAAATCGCTATCGCCTGCGTCATTTAGCAAAGCATCATCATAAAAATGCTATCCGTGCTCAGAAGCTTCTTAAGCGCCCTGATCGCCTACTTGGCATGATTCTTATCGGCAATACCTTTGCTAATATCCTCGCCTCATCATTGGCCACCATTTTGGCAGTACGCTTATTCGGTGATGTTGGTATCGCTCTGGCGACGGTGATCTTGACTATCGTGGTTCTGATATTTGCTGAAGTCATGCCTAAGACCTTAGCGGCTTATCGCCCTGAGCATTTTGCCTTTACAGTAACCCTGCCGCTCTCATTACTACTGAAGCTGCTCTATCCCATCGTATGGTTAATTAATGGTATTGCCAATGGCTTGCTCTACCCTTTTGGTATCCGCCCTCAGCATCGTAAATCTGATATGCTCAGCCCTGATGAATTGCGTAGTGTCGTACACGAGTCAACCAGCAAACTGCATGGCAAACACCGTCATATGCTATTGAGCGTACTTGACCTGGAAAAAATCACCATGACTGACTGTATGGTACCGCGCAGCCATATCATCGGCTTGGATCTTAACGACAACTGGTCGCAGATCATGACCCAACTCAAACGTAGCCCTTACTCTAAATTACCGGTTTATCACGACGAGTTGAATAATGTGGTCGGCATTTTGCGTTTACGCAAAGCTATCGAACTGGTAGGTCAGCCAGATGCCAATAAAACTGATTTAGAGAAATTGATTGAACAACCCTACTTTATTCCCGAAAGTACCAATCTTCACCAACAGTTAATTAACTTCCAGAAGAATGCACGAGATTTAGGGTTGGTGGTTGACGAATATGGCGATGTACTGGGCATGGTGACCGTAGAAGACATTATGGAAGAAATCGTCGGGGAATTTAGTAATGTCCGACAGCCGACAGCTAACGATTTCACATTGCGCCAACCTGATGGCTCTTATATCGTCGAAGGTAGTATGACGGTACGTGATGTGAATCGGGACTTACAGCTCAACTTACCTACCGATGGTCCAAAAACCTTGAGTGGCTTGATTACTGAACACTTAGAATCAATCCCTGTTCCTGCAACCTGCGTTAAAATTGCGGGTTGTCCGATTGAGATTATTAAGGTCAGTGATAAAGCGGTTAAACGTGCCCGGATTTCGCCCGCGACTGCAACGCTAATGTCAACGCACTGACCGGTAGCCTCCAGGATAACCGTTTTTGGACAACACCACTTGCCAGAGCTGTGCAGATCGTGCACGGAACATCCCGGCACAAGACAGCAGGTAGTAGCACCACATACGGTAAAAACGCTCATCAAAACGTTCTTTGAGCACAGGCCAATGTTTGACAAAATTGTGATGCCAGGCCATTAGTGTAGTGTCATAGTCCATGCCAAAGTTATGCCAATCCTCCATAACCATTTTACCTTCAAAAGCTTGAGCCAAGCCTTGAATTGATGGCAACACTCCATTGGGAAAGATATATTTATTTGTCCATGCCTCACACGTCTTAGCAGGCTTATTGCCACCGATAGTATGTAATAAAAACAAGCCATGATCTTCTAATTGGTCATAAACAGTATCGATCAACACACCATAATTTTTATAACCAACATGCTCACACATACCAATACTGACCACCGCATCAAATAATTGGTTTTCGGTGTTGTAAACATGACGGTCACGATAATCACAATGAACATATTCAATCGGCAGGTGGGCATAACGCTCCTTGGCAAACTTGATTTGCTCACTGGAAATGCTTACTGACACCAGCTCACAACCGTAATGTTCGGCGGCATGAGCAGCAAAGCCACCCCATCCGCAACCGAGTTCGAGGACTCTATCACCACGCTTTAAACCCAATTTACGACACACCAAATCATATTTCTTAAACTGTGCCGTATTTAAATCATCAGTATCTAACCAATAACCGCAAGTATAAGCCATGGATGGGCCAAGCATACGCTCGTATAAATCATTATCTAAGTTGTAATGCACTTCAGCCACTTTGAAGGAGTGACGGCGGCTTTGCAGGTTAAAGAATTTGGCCAGAGCTAACTGAGTTAAAGCCACTTTATTGCTTTTAACTTGTTCATCTAACCGTGCCCACAATATACGGTAAAAAAACTCATCTAACTGGTCACAGTCCCACCAGCCATCCAGGTAGGATTCACCCAGTCCTAATGAACCTTGTGAAAGCACACGCGCATAAAATTGCTCATTGTGCACTGTAATATCATAAGGACGGCCCCCATCAATCTTAATGTCTGCCAGTGTTAACAGGTTTTCTACAACGTCTTTTGTTCGAGGCATAGTGGGTGATGCTATATCAACGCTAGTTTTCAGATGGAAGCATTTTAGATGATCACTCGAGCCGGCTCAATTCAGTTACAATGTTGAACAAACGTAATGAGCACGCTAGAGTGAAGCAACGGTGATATTTTCATTGAATTTATGTACAAACCTTATCAACAACGCCTCAAGCAACTACAAGCAACACTAAAAGATGTTAAACCACCCTTTCGTTTGAAAAAAGGCACTACATCAAACCTGTTTCGCTACACTGCGCGCACCTCTCACTCCAATAGCATTTCTTTAGCTGATTTTCATCATGTGCTACATATCGATACTCAAGCCATGACAGCCCAAGTCGAAGGTCTGGCCACGATTGAGACGGTAGTTGATGCGACGTTAGCCCATGGCTTACTACCCAAGGTATCTCCTGAGCTCAAGCACATTACCATCGGTGGCGCCACTGTGGGCATTGGTATTGAATCAAGCTGTGCGCGTTATGGATTTGTCCACGATATGCTGGTGGAAGCTGATGTCCTGCTGGGAGATGGGCGCATTGTGACCTGTCGTGCTGACAATGAATATGCTGATTTATTCCACGCCTTGCCCAATTCCTATGGCAGTTTGGGTTATATTTTACGAGCGGTGATTGAGCTGGTAGCGGCCAAACCATTTGTTAAAGTAACGAACAAGCGCTATCACGATAGCAAAACTTATCTGGCTGCCATGCAACAGGCGGTGGCACAAAACCATGAGTTTGTCGAAGGTTTGTTCTTTAACAAGGAAGAATTTTACCTCACTACGGCAGAGTTAGTTGATGATGCTCCCAGGGTGGAAAATATTTTTCGCACTATCTATTATAAATTACTGCGTCAGGATGCCACACTGTTTCTACGCACTAAAGATTATATCTTCCGTTATGATCCTGATTGGTTTTGGAATGTGCCGGAAACCGGATTTTATAAATGGTTTCGCAAATTTGCGCCAATCCCCCTGCGTAGCTCAAAGTTTTACAACCGCTATTGCGCAATAAAAAATCGCTGGCTGGAGCGTTTAAAGCGCAATAGTGATGATGGTACAGAACAACTAATCCAGGACTGGGAAGTCCCCTGGGATAAAGCGCAGGCGTTAATTGATTTTGCCCTGGAGCAAGTTAACCTGCATGACCAACCATGGGTAGCACTGCCAATCAAAACCCCTCACCAACCAACAATTTATCCTCTCAAAGCGAACACCCTGTATTTCAATCTGGGCTGTTATTGTTTAACACCGCGCCCCAAAGATGATGAGCCATTCTATTACACCAAGATTATGGACCGCCAATGCTTTGACTTGGGCGGCTTGAAAATGCTCTATTCCTCTACTTTTATTGATGAAGATGAGTTCAATACTATCTATAACGGCAAAGGCTATAGCAAATTAAAACAAAAATATGACCCGCAAGGCTTTCTGCCATCACTACAAACTAAAGCACTGGCAGGGGGATGAACCATGATAGTCGCGCGCGATCATTTGGTGGATTACTGCAATATCTTACTTGATGCCAATAATATCAGTGATTATGCACCCAACGGATTGCAGGTTGAGGGCAAAGCAGAGATTGAGCATATCATCACAGGTGTGACAGCTTGTCAGGCGCTCATTGATCAGGCAATTGCCGAAAAAGCCGATGCTATCTTGGTGCATCACGGTTACTTTTGGAAAGGTGAAGCGCTGCCGATCACCGGTATGAAGCAGCGCCGTATCAAAGCCTTGCTGGCACATGATATTAACCTGCTTGGCTACCACTTGCCTTTGGACATGCATGAACATTTAGGTAATAACGCCCAACTAGCTTATCAGCTCCATTTCAAAGCCACCGGCACGGTTGCCAGTCAACCTCCCGGATTGATCTGGCAAGGGATGCTCGAGAAGCCTATGTCATTAGCCGATTTTGCTACTCATGTTTGCAAACATCTCGGGCGTCGCCCACTGACTATCGAGGCAGGTGATCACCCGATTGAAACCATTGCCTGGTGCACTGGTGGTGCACAAAATTATATTGAAAGTGCTGCCAGATCCGGTGTTGATGCTTATCTATCCGGTGAGATCTCAGAGCAAACTGTACATGCTGCTCGTGAACTTGGTGTGCACTACATTGCTGCCGGTCATCACGCCACTGAACGTTATGGCATTGAGGCACTGGGACAGCACTTGTCTGAGCAATTTGCTGTGAAGGTAACTTTTGTGGATATTGATAACCCTGCTTAATCCATCAACGGGGCTGAAGGTTGTAGTTGCTTACCAGAGGACGGACAATGTAATATTAAAAAATATTTGTCCTGTGTCTTAACCGGCTGACACTGATCAATAAACGCTTTAAAGCGTGGTGATGAACGCATAAACTTGAGTAAACTGGAGTATATTATCTTGCCTTTAAAGTGTTGATTATTAACAACGAACGCAGTTACCGGACTTTTATCTATGATCACATATGCCGGTGGTTTTTTGTGGATATCGGTCATCATAATATCAAAAAATTCTTTACGTAATTGATGGTATTGTTTCAGTTTCCCTTCTTGTTGTAGTTTTATTAATCCCGGAACAACAACCAAAAGTGTTGGAAACCGCGATGTTAAGTAAGTTTGCTTGAGGTTAGACGTGTAAGCAATATTGTATGCCATCATATTGTTTAAGAGCACTAGTAAATTTTTATTTTCTATATTCTCTTTGGCAAACTTAGCCAAACTTTCTATTTTTTTATTTGCAACATCAAGATGGATCTGACTATCGAACTGAGCATAACATAATTGTACGGCAATAAACGCCACGCAAAATACAACGACTATTAATTTATAAACCGGTGGCATTGCTGTACGTAAAGGCGCCAGCCTTGCTATTTTGGCACAAAATAGCCAACTGAGCAGACTAATAGTCACGGGTATCAATAACTGAGACAGTATAGGGTATGAAAATATAAAGCCAGCACTGGCAAAATTCATAAACAAAAGCGAGGTGGTGGCAAATATAAATAGCAATAGTGCTAATTTTAGCCGTTTAGCAATGAAGCCATACAACAGGCTAATAATAAAAGCCGTGCCAACGCCTATCCAGGCAGGCAGATAAAGCATTGAATTCTGATATAGGTATAGCGTGCCAAGCAGACCAATGATAAAAATGGTTACTGCACCACGTTGTGCAGCAGTGAGCGTATGATAAATGTCCCACAATATCCAAATCAATGGTATCAACGTCAGCACCATTGCCGGATAAACATGGTAAAACCAAGGTCTCTCACCCAACCCATAGGCAATCAAAAAACCAATTGCCGCCAGAGAGAAAACACTAAAAAATACTTTACTACCGTCGCCATCACGCCGCATCAATAAATAATAACTTATCAGTGCTAAACTGAATATTGATAACAATGTGAATCGATACCCCCACATCGTAACAAAGCCAATATGGTTATTAAGGGGTAAATATAATGGCCCTAAAAAAGGGATAAGTTTTTGATAATAAGCCGGAAAATAAAAAATAATAATGCATGCATATATGATTGATATCATGCCAATCACGATAATTTCCGTACGCCAATAATGGCGCAATTTGCGCTTTTTGATCAGGTAATATGCTTCAACTAAAATGAGCGGCATGATGAAATACGGTTTAATCAGAAATCCGATACCGGCAAACAGGCCATATAACACACCCTCGTATCGATTGATTTTCACCCCGGACAAGCGCGCTATTGTAGAGAGCAAATATGGAATAACTAATATCACAGCACAGTGCTCACGTTCTCCAAACCAAAAAAATGGCACTATGATAAGAATAATAGCCATTGCAATCAGTAACAGGCTAACTAAAACAGGTTGCGATGGCATTATGCGATGCAATAAACGATAAGCAATGTACAAAACAATGCCAATCAGTACAAAAAGATAAATTAGCAAACCTAGATAGTCTGTTACCCCCAGTAAGGCACCAACCCCCAAAGCCGGCATGTAAAAAAACATAATCAAGGGAGGGTTGGTTTCCATGAAATCATAATAATATTGCTTCCCTTGCAATATGGCCGATGCACAATGCAGTAACCATAAACTGTCCCAGTTCAGTGATAGTTGTAAGACTTGGATTTGTAGATAAACAGCCAACGTAAACACCATAGCAATTATCACCAGTGTTATAGCCGTTATGCGAGCAGCAGTAGTTTTCAATGTAAGCATTTTTAAGCCCCCTCCCTCATTATAATCAACGCTTACAGATGTTTCCCATCGTTAACCAACTCACGCGAGTTGGGTTTTATAACAAATGCGTGGTATACAGCCATATTTGTATTGACGCTCAAACAATATCAATATACCCAGTGACAAAGCAAAAAATGCCATCGCCCCTAAGACATCAGCAAAATAATGTTCCGCTACCACAATGACCGAAATACATAATGCAATAGCATATAGTGCTGCATAGATGCGCATGATGGGAACTTGTCGCCAGCCATAAGCCATAAGGAATGCAATCATAACGTGGTAAGAAGGAAATGCCACTACAGCCGAGCCATGTACCACATGCTGCACCCTGGTAGCCAAATAAGCAGATTTGACAATTTGTGCCAATATATTGTGATGATCATCATCAAGAATCACCGGCCCAAAAGAAGGGAAAAAATAATAAAAGGGTATCACCAATAATAATGAGATAAGATAAATCTGTAACAGACGTTTGGCTTCTTTAAAGTTGAAAAGAGGTAGTGCGACCACAGTCAATACAGCCGCCTTCTCGAGGAAATAATAAACATGAAAACAGGCATTCATTAAAGCGGGAGCGTGCTTACTGACGTATCTGAAGATTCCCATACTATCAATACCGAAAAATGCATCAAACGCTTTCAGCTCAGGGTTGATCAGGCTATGCGGGGTCATTGGCAAAAAGGCAACATAAGATCCGGTCAACATTAATGCGATCAAAAAACAGATACTAATCAATGCCGATTGCCTTATTTTTATGGCATAGAAATTGGCTTCAAATTTCTTTAAAAAGGCCACACCCAGTACGATAAGAAGTATCCCCAGGGCACAGACATTTAGTTGTTGCGTGCCCTTGATCCAAGCCCAAGACGGTGCGTGGACATTAGAACAGGCGGCAATATAGATTAGCCATTCAATGGTAACCAATAGCAAAAGTGCCATAATGGAATAAATAAAATGAACAGAATATTGCCTCATAATGCCGACATCCCTATAAAATAGATTAGTCATTATAAAGCGAATGTTATGACTGAAATTTAATTATGTTTTATATTCTGTTTAGAAATGTTAAGCTTTTATTAACCTGCATAATCCTTAGGTGGTTGCGAGTGGGTTTCAATCGTTTTATGGCCAGACTCACCCGCGCTCAAAGATTGATGATCGATATAATGCGCTGTCGGCTGCAATAAGGATTGGCGTGTACTATCCAAATTTAAACGCTGTGCGCCGCTAAATACATGCTCTTGCACAGTTTCATAGGTTTCTTGAATTTTACCCAACAAATCAGCGGTACGGCTAATATGGGTTGCCACTTCAGATTGATATTCCTGAAAGTTCTTACGTGTCTGTTGCAATTCGTGCTCCAACTGCTTATCCAGACCTCGTTGTTTAAACGTTACCCAGCCTACGACAAAGCCAATCACCACACCAATCAACAATGCAATTACTACCGCCAGTGCTGTGCTCATATCCATCCTTTTTTATAGATATAGTGTTATTATAAAGCCATTGTGACGTGATGTCAGGTTGCAACGACAAAACACTCCAAGACATGTTAATATTTATCGCAATGCCCCTAGGTGGCTTAAAGCGCTGAAGGAGTTTGGCTACGTTAGGGCTTAATCCTAAACACAAGCCAAATAAAAAAACAAACATTACTGGCTAAATTGTCAGGAAACTTTTTCGCCTGTAGTATGGGCATTTTCACGGT
>JANQIS010000200.1 GCA_028282045.1 Gammaproteobacteria bacterium | reverse complement strand
ATCTTCTGGGGTAGCTCTAGCGCCTGAGTCATGGCTGTGATATGACCAGCCGAAATCAATTAACCTGGCTTCAAATGTATTATCTGCCTTGAGGTTAATGATAAAATTATCGAACTTTATATCTCCATGGATAATACCAAGATCATGAACCCTCTGAAGCTCTTTTGCTGCTGCCAAAATGATTTCAAGAGATCGCGTGGGAAAACGAGACAAGGCATCATGGAAGTTACTTCCAGGGAAAGTTGGCATGACTAATCTAGCATTTAGCTTTGACCTAGCGTCCGCTCCATTGAAGGTCAAAAACTTAATATTATATCCAGGATATGCCTCACTTAAAAACTGAGCTTCCCTATCCAACAACCTTATATCATCATCTCCCTCATAGTTTGTTATGAGGCTTTTACGGCAAAACTTACAGCGTTAGGATCATCACTATTGACGAATTTTCTAACCGCTCCATTTGCACCGCGCCCTAATTCTACGCGTGCTGGATAATACCTCTGTATGCGAGCATCATCGTTTAGTTCTATTACAGAACCGCTACGACCTATTCTATAATTGAGCTGTCCATACCCCATTATTCACCTTCCTTAGCTGCGACCACCATACGTTGACTGCTATCGCTTTGATTTACTTTCTGTCAACTGACTTTATCTTAGCTGCCTGTAACTTTGCACATTCCAAAGTGCCATTTCTTGCATAAAACCCAAGGGACATAGGGTTTTTTCACCGGGCAACTATCTTAAGGTTAGCTTTAAAAGGTTAATGCTATGTTTAAAGATGTTACAAAAACATTCAGATTGTGGCATCAACGCTGACACACTAATCTATAGATTTACCTTACATTGACAGATTGTTTTAAAGAAGGTCAAAAGGACTCTAAAATGGCTTGACCACTGCCAAAATCACAATGCCAATCATCAGCAAGGTTGGCACTTCATTAAACCAACGATAATAACGGTGCGAACGTTGATTTCGGTCAGCTTTAAATTGGAACAAATGCCAACCGCAAAGAATATGATAAATCACCAGCAACAACACCAAAAGCAGCTTAGCTAATAACCAACCAGACTGGGCAGAGGGCCAAGCCAGATAATCAACCATTAACCAGAAACCACTCAAACAGCTTACTAAAGCGGCTGGATTCATAATGTAGAAAAACAATTTATGCTCCATCACCTTCAGTTGCTCACGCACCGCTACTTCCTGGCTCATTGCATGGTAGACAAATAATCGCGGCAAATACAATAATCCGGCCATCCAACTGATTACCGCTATAATATGGACTGCCAACACCCACAACATCAGCGTACCTGCGCAATCAAAGCGTCGATGCAGCCCGGGTTGGCCAGCGTCGAGACATCACCCAAATCTTCATGACGCCCGTGAGCAATCAAGCGCAAAATACGCCGCATGATCTTACCTGAACGGGTTTTGGGTAACTCCTTGGCAAAATGAATCACCTCAATACGCGCCACTGGGCCAATCTCTTCACGCACGAGTTGCTTAAGTTGAGTACGCAGTTGCTCATCGGGATCAACGCCGTCTACCACACTAACAAAAGCATAAACAACCTCGCCATAAATCTCATGTGCACGCCCTACTACAGCAGCTTCTGCCACGCTATCATGCAAAACTAAAGCACTTTCAATCTCGGCTGTACCCATGCGGTGACCGGAAATACTCAACACATCATCAGTGCGCCCGGTAATCCAATAATCGCCATCAGCATCACGGTGCGCGCCATCACCGCTAGTGTAATAACCTGAAAAAGGTTTGAGATAAGTGTCTATAAAACGTTGGTGATCTCCATAGATAGTACGCATCATGCCAGGCCACGGCTGTTTGATTACCAGGTGGCCATCAGTTTCACCAAGCAACTCATTGCCTTGATCATCCAGCAGTGCCGGAACAATGCCATAAAAGGGCCTCATGGCAGCACCGGGTTTTTGCTCAGCTTGATCACACAGCGGCGCAATCATATGCCCACCGGTTTCAGTCTGCCACCAGGTGTCCATCACCGGACACTGACCGTTACCGATCACATCATGATACCAACGCCATGCCTCTGGGTTAATCGGCTCACCAACTGACCCGAGCACACGCAAAGACTGGCGTGACGTTGCTTTAACAGGGGCTTGGCCATGTTTCATCAAAGCACGAATCGCCGTCGGCGCGGTGTAGAAAATATTAACTTGATGCGTATCGACCACCTGCCACCAACGTGAAGCATCGGGATACTCCGGCACACCTTCATACATCAGTGTGGTGGTGCCATTACACAACGGGCCGTAAATAATGTACGAATGTCCGGTAATCCAACCCACATCAGCAGCACACCAATACACATCATTTGGTTGCACATTAAAGACTTCACGATGGGTCAGGCTGGCATAAAGTAAGTAGCCGGCAGTGATATGCAATACACCTTTGGGCTGTCCGGTTGAACCGGATGTATAAAGAATAAATAACGGATCTTCCGCAGCCATAGGCTCTGGAGGGCAGTCAATGGACTGCTGTGCCAACGCAGCCTGCACTTTGATATCACGTGCTTGCCAGGTTACCGGCACCTGTGCGTGCTCCACCACCAATACGCTATGGACACAATCCACACCATCAACGGCCTCATCGACATTACGTTTAAAGTTTAATAACTTATCACCACGCGGCCCACCGGTGGCGGTAATGACCGCACAGCAAGCGGCATCTTCAATGCGCTGACGCAGGGCATGGGCAGAGAAGCCACCAAACACTACTGAGTGGACTGCACCGATACGTGCGCATGCCAACATGGCAACCGCTGCGTCGACAATCATCGGCATATAAATGCACACTCGATCACCTTTATGAATGCCGCGGGATTTGAGCAAATTAGCAAAACGACACACACGCTCATACAATTGTCTAAAGGTGACATGCTGTGACTGACCTGGTGTATTGCCTTCCCAGAT
>JANQIS010000015.1 GCA_028282045.1 Gammaproteobacteria bacterium | reverse complement strand
TATCCTGGCAAAAATGTTATATGCCCTAACGGCGTGAAACTTTGAAGTGATGATAAGCATATTGTGTAACTGCGATAGCAGTTTATTCTTTTTAAGCGTTAATCTTGAGAAAAAAGCATTGCCGATGGTATCCATAGAATCTGCTTCAAGTATGATTTTATTCTTAAGCTTGTGTTGGCTTAACAAGGTTTCCATGTACTGCGCTTCGCTACAGTCAAATTGATAACCACCGCCTGATAGCAAGAGGGGTATTTGGCTAAACTGATTAATGGTCGGCATGCTTTTTTGCACCCTGTGCTTAGCCGCCCCTGGGTTGGCACCAAGAATGACAATGATGTCCGGGGACTCATAACTTTGTTTGTCACCAATAAATTGTTGCTTATCTAGCTTTTTCTCATAAAAAGACAAAATATAGTCAGCTTGTTTGCGCAAGTTGTCCAGGGCCAGGGTTATCTCTCTGGCAATTGGATCATTGACGTTAGCCAGGCTTTTAGAAAAGTGGCTCAGTGCTTGTATTATTTCCAGCATCCTAAAATACACCTGGCCTATATTGGATTTGAACAGCAGATCAGACAGCGCCTGGTCAGAATAATCAAGCGCAATAGCTTCGCCTAATAATTGATACACTAAGTCACTCTGATCAACCATCTTTACACACCAAACGTTTTAACCGTATTTATCAACCAATGCATATGCAATGGCTGCTGTTTCTGCATCGAGTTTGCCTGAATAATTGCTTTGTCTAAAATGCATCTGAAAGGTTTTTATCAACGACAAGTGGTCTGCCTGGTGGCGATAACCATAGTCATTGAGCTTGCCTACAACCTCGCCTATCGTCGGCATCTTTTCATCGAACCTGTGTTGATAGTATTTGACAGTGTCTTGGTCATACCACGCACCAATGCCATTGTCATAAAGCATTTTCCATGGGAACAAAGGGCCCGGATCTATTTTTCTGCCAACCGCGATATCGCTATGACCCAACACGTTGGTAGGAACAATGTCAGGGTATCGTGCCAAAATATTTTTACATAAGCCAATAACTAATTGAATTTGCTCACCAGGGTAGGGCTCAAATTGCGTATCGGTTGCCTGGTTAACTATTTCTATGCCAATACTACTGTCATTTAAATTCGTCCTATCTTGCCAGGCACTTACACCTGCATGCCAGGCTCTTTCCTGCTCAGCAACAAGACAATAGACAATTAATTCGTCGTTTAGATAAGTGGGGTCAATCGTTTTTAATGTAGGAACAACATAGTGCGCACTGACATTGTGCTGTGTCAAAGCATTGATAGAGAACGCAAAGTCACCGGCAGTGTAGTGCAGTATAAGAAACCTTTGCCTGCAATTCTTACTGTGCGAAAGGTAACTGGTAGCGTCAATCTTCATTGTTGTTTCCTATTGATATCGGCGCTGGGCTAAAACCAAAACATCCAGATATATAATTTTATAGCCTGAATTGGGAGTTTTTTATAGTAGCAAGCCAAAAAAAGTCAATAAAACGCTGCGCATCTTAGTCTGGATCTTCCAGCAGACAAAATGCTCACAGGCCGATATAATGACTCCTAAAAAATAGTAACTACGCTGATTATGCCCGCGTCTTTTGGGATTGATACGCTGATTGTAAAATCTTGGATGCTATTAAGAGCCAGTCTAAGAGGCACTTATTGGTATGCTTTTATTGCCGCACTGATTATCCACTTGCTCATGCTCTACGCCACGCAATCCGGTGATTTATCCTACAGTGGTAATGGCGGCATCAATATCCAGTCACCGTTTACCATGGTGCTATTGGCATTGTTGTTTACTATCGTCAATACCATTACCAATGCGTTAATTATGATTCGTCAGTATGCCCAACTGCATGGCAAGCCTTGCCAAATCAGCCACCTGTGGCACGATTTGCGCAGCCAACTTGGCCGTATCATCGTCGCCGGATTAATTGTCAATGCGTTGGCATTGATCGGTTTTATCCTGTATGTCATCCCCTGCCTCATTATTTACACGCTACTGTACTTTTATCTACCGTTTATTCTATTTAAACAACACAACGTTATTGATGCGCTCAAGCAAAGCTTTGAGCACGCCAAAGAACGTTTCTGGCTGATCTTAACCGTGGTGATTTTCACCATGCTAATTAATATCATCCCTTCAGGGACCACGTTTTTACTGGGCATCATTGCACCTGCTATGAAGAATGCGTTTGGCGTGCAGGAAGGAATTAATATTGTGTTATCCGGTTTTACCACAACTTACATTAATGCATTAGTGATCACCACATTTTTGCATGTCTGCACAACCCGTACAGGCAAATGATTAAGAAGCTCTTCTCTCGCAGCAAACCCAAGCATCGTGCTTCTGATATTAAATCATATCAGATGGATTATATTGACCTGCATGCTCTAACGGTAATTCAAGGGCTGCAAGAAGCTGGTTTTGAAGCCTATATCGTCGGCGGCGGCGTGCGTGACCAAATGGTTGGACTCAAGCCCAAAGATTTTGACATTGCTACCAACGCCACACCAGAAGAAGTCAAAAGCGTGTTTGATAACTGCCGCTTGATTGGACGGCGTTTTCGCCTGGCACATGTTTTTTTCAGGCGCCATATTATTGAAGTAGCCACCTATCGGCGTGATCACACCCATGCCAAAGGTGAACAAGAAGCGCAACAGCATCACAGTGGTATGATTACACGTGATAATGTCTATGGCACTCTGGAAGAAGATGCCGTACGTCGCGACTTCACCATTAATGCGATTTACTATGACCCGACCCATCAACAAATCGTCGATCACTGTAATGGTTTTAAGGATATTAAAGGCCATACCGTGCGCTTAATTGGCAACGCAGTTGCCCGCTTTCAGGAAGATCCGGTACGCATTCTGCGGGCCATTCGGATCGCCAATAAACTGGGGTTTCGCCTGGCAAGTGACCTCAAAAAAGCAATTCCACAAACC
This sequence comes from Gammaproteobacteria bacterium, assembly GCA_028282045.1. Classification (GTDB taxonomy): domain Bacteria; phylum Pseudomonadota; class Gammaproteobacteria; order Francisellales; family CACEW01; genus JANQIS01. The sequence goes on along the minus strand of JANQIS010000015.1, from coordinate 17,563 downwards.
ATTCAAGGGTTATATCACGTACCCGCTGCCAGATTGTTTGATGAGTATATTAAATTATTTTTGCATGGCAAAGGTCAGCTCAATTTTGACACATTACAACACTTTAGTGCCTTTGAGGTGTTGTTTCCTCTGACGCAAACCTATCTGGCACAGCCAGAGTGCAAAAACTTAATTAGCCTGGCGATTACCAATACTGACAAACGCTATGACCAGAACAAGCCAATTAATCCGGCCTTTCTCATCGCGGTATTTTTGTGGTTTCCGGTGCAGGCACGCAAGCAAGCATTGTCGCAAGCCGATATGACCTACAGTGATGCCGCCATCAAGGCAGCCTCGGAAGTTTTATCAAAGCAATTACAACATACGGCTATGCCTAAGCGTTTTACCGCTGTTATTCGAGAAATCTGGCTACTGCAAAACCGCCTGGAACGCCGCCGCCCACGTCAGATTATTGCATTACTTGAGCATGCACGTTTTCGGGCTGCCTACGATTTCTTACTGCTGCGCCAGGCCACCGGTGAAGTGCCCGAAAGCCTTACTCAATGGTGGACAAAAATTCAAGAAGTTGATTGGCCACAACGCCTGAAGCTGATTCGTGATCTACACGCGACAAAGCGCAACGCACCATGATTCACATCGCTTATCTGGGACTGGGAAGCAACCTGCAACAGCCCGTCCAACAGCTCAAAACAGCATTATCATATTTAGCATGTCATCCGGATATCACCCTGACACAAACCTCACCGTTCTATGCCAGCAAACCACACGGCCCACAAGACCAGCCCGATTTTATCAACGCCGTGTGCCAGGTTCACACCACCTTAACGCCATCTGCTTTATTACAAGCCACCCAAACCATAGAGCAACAACAAGGACGCATCAAAACGCGCCACTGGGGCGAGCGAAGCATCGATATCGACTTGCTGCTTTTTGATGACCTACAGCTTCATTCAGCTTCACTCACTCTCCCGCATGCTTTTATGATGCAACGCCCTTTTGTTCTGGTGCCACTGTATGATATCGCACCGCATTTAGTGTTATTTAAATCACTGGATATTCACGCGCTAAAAAAACAACTCACCTGCATCTGACCGACATAAGGTTTTCAGTTATACTAATACTTCTTCAAACTGAAGTATTCTCTATGTCCAAGCTCAAACAACTGGCACTCACCAGTGCCACACTGACGGAATTATTTCAACAAGATCCCCAGCGTGCGCAGCATTTTACCATAGAAGCCGCAGGTTTATCGGTAGACTTCTCCCGCACTCACATTAATCATGAGGTACTAGCAGCACTAGAAGCACAAGCACAAACGGCCCAGCTAGCACAATGGCGTGGTGCGATGTTTCAGGGCGAGGCAATCAATAATACCGAGCATCGTGCCGTGTTGCATACTGCATTGCGTCAGATCGACGATACACCGCTATTTTTAAATGGCCGCGACATCATTCAAGACATCCGTGAAGTACAGCAAAAAATGGCCGATCTGGTCAATGCAGTGCATGAAGGCATCTGGACCGGCTATAGTGGCGCACGTATTACCGATGTGGTCAACATTGGCATTGGCGGCTCAGACTTGGGGCCACGCATGGCCACTTATGCGCTCAAGCCCTACCATACTGACCAGCTACGATGCCACTTCATCGCCAATGTCGATGGCAGCGATATCAGCGACACCCTGGCAGGACTCAATCCTGCCACAACCCTGTTTATTGTCGCCTCTAAAACCTTCACCACCCAAGAAACTTTGATGAATGCTACCACAGCGCGGCAGTGGATTGTCGATGCTGCTGGTGATCCGGCCAGCGTAGCAAAGCATTTTATCGCCATCTCCAGCCATGTGGATCGTGTACAAGCCTTTGGCATTGATCCCAAACATTGCCTACAGATGTGGGATTGGGTTGGCGGGCGTTATTCTTTATGGTCAGCTATCGGGTTGCCAATTGCGTTAGCGGTTGGAATGGCGCATTTTTTGCAGTTGTTGGCTGGCGCCAACGCGATGGATCAGCACTTTTATCAAGCGCCTCTCAGGGCTAATGCACCGGCATTAGCTGGTCTGATCGGCGCCTGGTATCATAATGATCATGGCACCAGTTCGCACGCTATTTTGCCCTATGATCAGCATTTAGCATTACTGCCTGATTACTTGCAGCAAGCTGATATGGAGAGTAATGGTAAATCGGTGCACCGTGATGGCAGTCCGGTACCAGGCCAAACCGGCCCGGTGATCTGGGGTAATATCGGCACCAATGGTCAACATGCTTTCCACCAACTATTGCATCAAGGCACCCAAGTCATTCCGGTTGATTTTATTCTGCCCCTTAAAGCACATCACCACCTGGCGGAGCATCATCATGCATTGGCCGCCAATTGTTTAGCGCAAGCACAGGCATTAATGTGCGGCAAAAATCTAGCTCAAGCAAAGCAAGAGTTGCGTGATAGCGGTCACAATGAAAGAGAAGCAGACGCACTGGCAGCGCACAAAGTTATCGCCGGTAACAAACCCAGTACTATGATCTATTGTGACCAGCTCACTGCAGCAACTCTCGGTGCGCTGATTGCCTTTTATGAACATAAGATTTTCACCCAAGGCATTCTATGGGGTATTAATTCATTTGATCAATGGGGCGTAGAACTTGGCAAACAATTAAGCAAGCCGATACTCCAAGCCATTCGCCAAGGTACCGCGCTTGAGGCCGACAGTGCAACGCAGAAGATGATTGCGCTACTATGTGAAAAATGAACGCAGCTCTTCAGTAATGGCCTTTGCAAAGGGATATTGGCTGATACGTGGAAAGTGACGTCTGGCCTCGTCAGTGGCGTTGCTCACCAAGAGGCCATGCTGTACATAACGCAGCATATTTAAGTCATTACCACTATCACCAAAAGCAAAGGTTTGCTCACGGGGAATCTCAAAATGATTAACCAGAAAAGTCACTGCTGCTTGCTTGCCACACTCCTGCGGCACAAAATCCACATTGATAATACCCGCCTCTTCGCTAGCATGGACACTGCCGTGTGAAGCATTGACGAACAGCCCAGCCTGTTGGGCTAAACCACGCAATGTCTCAACCACGTGTTCAAAATTTTCATGGCCTGCATGCAGCCAATAGCTGCGGCAACGCTCTGTTTGCTGATACTCTGGCTGCAGATTGGCTTGCACTCCATAGTCACGCGACAATACCGCAAGAATGTCATCAATATCTTGCCGGTTCAGTGTTTTCATGCGTAATTGCTCAAACCACGGCATATACAACTCAAACTGCTGGCATTGTTGATTAAACACCAACAGATCACTGCCCAATCCGGCTGCCAAAAAATGCGGCATCACTTGTAGGTGATATTTTCTAACCTTACTCTCAACATTGCGCAAAGAACTGCCGGTGACGATACAAAACAGTGCCGCATAGTCATGCGCCAACCTGGCTAACCAATCCTCTAAGGTCAAACGCTCGGTGCGTTGTTGGGCCGTCTCACCATGCGCCAGATACGTGGCATCTAAATCACTGCAAATCAAATATTCAGGGGTGGTTACTGCGGGTAATACGTCCTGCATTGGCGATCAATCCTAGCGGCAAAATGCTCAACGACCAGTCTAGCCTGGATATCTCATCATGTCACTGCACAACTCAAAAAGGACTTTTGCTGCAACATACATTGAATTGTCACCTTTATATGGATATTATTAGCGGCGAGCATGCAGTTATTAAGGATTGATAATGCCGTTTTTTAATGTTAGCTATTTTATAGCAGTCACTGATTCCACAGGAAGTGTTCCCCATGCCAGCCAGGTTATGGGCAGCGTTAAGCTAAATGAGCCAGACAAGGGGCCATGTCTTTGGCGGGGTCTCCAATTCAAGGATCCAAGGTGTTTCACGCCCGATGATTATTACGAGCGCCCTGTCGATGAGGGATTGGTTGTCGCCATTTCCGGCGCGGTGCCAACAACAGGCAAAAAAGCAAGCGCCACCCATATTGCTATGCACCCTGGCGCCATGCACACCACCTGTACTCAATACAATGGTGAGCCTTGGAAATGGGAAGATATGCAGCAACTGTTGTATCAGATGTGGGTCACACCAGGTGAGGCTGATACCATTCTGGAAAAGGCTGACTCACAGGCGACAGCAGCGGCAGCTTCATCAGCCGGCGCCGATGCTGACCAACGCCGTCAGGCAGATATTCGTGCTGCAAGAGTTTATGCTACTACCGCGGCACAAATCGCCGACAATGCACATCATTGGTTTGCCACTCGGATAGTATACCATACCGAGGTACCTGTAGCTGCCCCATATCATGCCGATTTTCTAAAAAAGTGCGTTAACATATTGTATCAAAAAGCCCACGCCAGCGGCCATAACTATGATCGGGCGGACAAGGTGGTACACAAGATAATGAATCATTTGTCACCGGTCCTTACCTGTGCTACAGAAGATTACGATGTTGTTATAAGAACGATAAAAGATCTTGACTTAAAAACCCTGCAGTCCGAGCATACACCAGCGGAGCATGCCGATTGTCTAAAAAAGTGCGTTAACATATTGTATCAAAAAGCCCACGCCAGCGGCCATAACTATGATCAGGCAGACAAGGTGGCACACAAGATAATGAATAACTTGTCACCGATCCTTGCTTGTGCTACAGAAGGTTACGATGTTGTTATGAGAATGGTAAAAGATCTTGACTTAAAAGCCCCGCAATCCGAGCATACACCAGCGGAGCCTGAGACTGCCGACCAACGCCACATGGCACAGACACCAACTACAGAAGACCATGGTAAGCCCATGTTGTCCATAAATACCCGCGACAGTAGTAGCATAGCCGCCACCTGTCGGCAAACACTGGTTGATCAGTTTAGCGCAGAGCCCTGTAGTCACCTCACGCCAGCCCCAATGGATGCCCATGCAGCAACGCATTCATTTAACGGTATACCGGTAATATTTTTACCGGCTTCTGGTCATTGTGCCAAGCCTACATCACCAGCAACATCAAAAAATTTTTCATTCGCCGGCACCCCGTTAATCTTTTGCATAGTGTTTGCCCCTTGCGCTAACCCAGCATCAACCGAAGCAATGGCTGATTGCGCGCAGAAAGCCCAAAACCTTGCCACCAGACAGGCTAGTAAGCATCTGGATTGGTTAGTGGGTCAAGGCTATACAGTTACACGGTTCGAACCAACGACCGCACACGGTGATGAGGGGATCAGTGTAGCTCCAGCACCTGTTGGTGCAGCAGCCTCTGCATCAGGCGCCGGCACCGACACAGTGACCAGTGGGTTAAGCATCGACGACGACGGCCATCAACAGACAATGCAGGGCGCCTTAGCACAAGTACTCTCCAGGCACGGCCAATGCACGGCTGCTAGCTCAGCGGCGGCATCAGCGGAATCAAGTCCGCCATAGGCCAACGCGCTTTGACGATAATCGCATCATTACCTTGCTTACCACAGGCGAACTCAGTGTGGGTGAAATTTTTCTTAAGTTTTTTTATATGTGTGTCTTACGGACAATTCAACTATATTTCAAAGCATTAGCAAATACTAACAGATACAAGTCAGGATGCACATTAAGCACGTCGCCATCGCCGTTGTTACCTACTTCATGTGTCTGAGTGTTGCTGCAACCACGTTGCAAAACTACCAAGGTCCATTCATATCACTACAAGGTGGTTATGGCCGACTGCTTACTGGTGGCCTAAATCTACCCTATGCCAATACGACTGTCACGAGAAAGAACTCTGGCTTTGCCTATACATGTAGCACTAGGCTATCTTTATCAGGTAAGTGACCATTTTCTGACAGGCCCGGAAATTGGTTACATTACTTTGCCCAAAAGCAGGCACGACGCTTCAATCATGAGCGGAGCAGTAAATGTCCGCAGTCAATTCTCTAGTCATGCAATAGAAGGGTTGCTGGATCTAATGTTTTTATTGCCCTACAAACTATATACTGTTGGTAAGTTGGGTGCTGCATATGTTAAACAGGAAAATGTAATCGACTCAACCATTGAGCCCACAGAACTGGTTAACGAAAATCAAACACGTTTAGAGGCTGCTTTTGGTTTGGGATATTTAATCAATCACAATTTTCGCGTTAACGTAACCTATTATCACATTTTTGGCCATGAAAGTGCTGCCCAGCAAGGTTCTGACAATAGCGGCGATATCCCTAAAATAGCCAGTGCAGACGCATTTCTTTTGGGTATAAGTTATGTATTTTGATATCCAACTAACCTGTCATATCTACATTGCCTGAAATTTTCAGGGGATGGCCTAATAACTGCTACGATAAGTTAGCTATTATTTATTGGCATCAAGTCCGCCATAGGCCAACGCGCTTTGACCGTGATATCAGCGCTGCCACACTGGCCTGCAGCCAGGCGCAGCGCGCCGGCATAGGCGATCATCGCGCCATTGTCGGTACAAAAGTCTTGCTGCGGATAAAATACCTGCCAACCCTGCTGTTGTGCGGCTTGTGCCAATGTTTCACGCAGATACTGGTTGGCGCTGACGCCACCGGCCACGACCAACTGCTTTAATCCGGTTTGTTTGAGCGCCCGCTGAGTTTTCAACAATAAAGTATCCACCACGGCAATTTGAAAATCTGCTGCCAGATCAGCCTTGTCCTGATCAGTCTGGCAGTGCGCCAGGGCATGTAACACAGCGGTCTTTAAACCACTAAAACTAAAATCAAATCCGGGCCGATTGGTCATAGGGCGCGGCAACCTGAACCGGCCAGAGCGCCCGTGCTTAGCTAATTTGGCCAAGTGTGGCCCACCGGGATAAGGCAGCCCCATCAGTTTGGCTGTTTTATCAAAGGCTTCACCGGCAGCATCATCAATCGACTCCCCCAACAATTGATATTGACCAATGGTATCGACACGGTACAACTGAGTGTGTCCGCCGGAGACCAACAGCGCCACAAAAGGCCCTTGCGGTTGGCGCGCCTCCAACATCGGTGCCAATAAATGTCCTTCCATATGATGCACCGGGATCGTGGCAATATTCAATCCCAATGCTAAGCCTTGTGCCACCGAAGCGCCGACCATCAAGGCGCCCACCAGGCCCGGGCCAGCGGTATAGGCAATGCCATCCAAATCTGTTTTGCTCACACCGGCCTGCGCCAATGCTTGACGAATTAGAGGCAGTAAGCGCCGTGCATGATCGCGCGACGCCAACTCCGGCACCACGCCACCATAGTTAGCATGCAGATCAATCTGGCTGTAGAGCACATGGGATAACAGCCCGTCTGCCGTATCATAAACCGCCACGCCGGTTTCATCACAAGAGGTTTCAATTCCCAGTACTAACATTGTCTACCGAAAGGTATTGCGAACACCGTCACTTTAGCGTACAATCCGTCGTCTTTGAAGCTTACATTAAGCAAAGGTGAGAGTTTATGCCCTCCATTCGCGTGAAAGAAAACGAGCCATTTGATGTTGCACTGCGTCGTTTCAAGCGCTCCTGTGAAAAAGCAGGTATCATGTCGGAATTGCGCCGCCGTGAGTTTTATGAAAAACCCACTACTGAACGCAAGCGCAAAAAGGCTGCTGCAGTGAAGCGCCACATGAAAAAAGTCTATCGTGAGCTGAACGCACGTCAGAGAATGTATTAATCTCTTCAGACAATTTGCCAAACCCACCCAGCTATGCTCGGTGGGTTTTTTGTTAGCTAAAATCTTAATTTCTGCCAGTTTACCACCATAACAACGGCTCAATGCATACCAGGGCATGCCCTCAAAAAGCAGAGACTATCAGGTTGCAACAGATAAGACCCACTGTTTGATCAACTGGGCAGATCGGCTCAACCGTTGACCGGCTGCATGGACCAAATAGTATGCCTCATCACGCGCAACGGCTTGGCCGGCAATACCTAAACCAACGTTAGCACTGGATAACTGCATAAACGGCGCATGGGTCACCACCACGCCAACACCCATACGCACTGCCTGCAGCGCTTGCACTGTATTGCTGACACTGGTGAACTGCTCGGGCAGAGTAAACGAGTTTGCCTCACACCACTGCGGCCAATCCATCTGGCGCGAGGGGGTATCAACACGGATTGCGATGTAACGCGCCATGATCTTGGCCAACGGTAGCGATTGCGCTGCCTGCGGCACCACCAAAATCAGACTGTCCTGCCATAAACGCTCTCCCTCTGTATCCGGTGGTAATGCCGTGCCATAGACAATCGCCAAATCAGCATCATCACGAGCCCACTTTGTCTGATCCCAAGTGGTAACAATACGCAACTCAATGTCCGGATGAGCCTGTTGCAAACTGGGTAGCAGTGGGATCAACCATTGCATAGCCAGTGTAGCCAATAAACGGATATCAACGACCTGTTGATGTCGTGGTTTAAGCTCTTGTGTCGCAGCGTCAATAGTTTGCAATGCCTGGTGGATGGCACGCCAATAGCGCTCACCTTCCGGTGTCAAATCAACTGATTTATTGCTGCGTTCTAACAACTGACAGCCCAGATAATGCTCCAGTTGTTTAATTTGCTGGCTCACAGCACCGGCAGTCACATGTAGTGACTGAGCTGCTCGGGAGAAATGGCGATAACGTGCTACGGCATCAAATACCGGTAAAGCTTTCATCGGCGGTAAAGTATTCATATTTAGAATTTCTAATCATAAGTTTAATTTATATAGATTTTAACATCTATCGTTATTTAGTAAAATTAATTTATACCAAATCAAGATGAGGCTATCATGAAACACCATTCTCTGCCCATCAGTATGAGCTTTATGCTGATATCGGCCACTTGTATTGCCGTTGGCAGTTTATTCAGTTTGTCACTGATGCAAAACTTTGGCGTAGTCGATATTGTTTGGCTGCGTGTTGCTGCTACAACATTAGTTTTGTGGGGACTGGTATTGATTACCCCTAAAATCATAGTCCATCCTGATAATTGGCAGGCCATTGGTTATCGCGTAGTGTTTATGGTCCTGGCGCAATATTGTTTTACCAGCAGTTTGTTATCCGGCTCATTGTTAGTGAGCGTACTCTTATTTAACACCAGCCCCTTATTTGTGCCATTTATTGCCCGTCTTATTCAAAAGCATCCGTTGCAGCGCCATACTTTGATTGCTGGCGCCTTAAGCTTTTGTGGCATGATACTGGTGATATATCATGGTGATGGCAGTATCAATGCGTGGGTGCTGATGGGACTATTATCAGGATTTTTCAACGCCTGTTCACAAGTCACGTTACACCAAGCCAGCAGGCAAACACATCCCATTACGCTCAACGTCTGGATTTACAGCATTGCTTTGTTAATAACCTCTATTCCTTTTGCGCTGACCTATCACTCTGAGCTGACTGCTCTTAATATCAACTGGGACATTTTGCTGCTAATCTGCATCGGCATTGGTATTACCAGCGCAGCAGCACAAATACTACGTGCCAAAGCCTACCAATGGGTTAAACAAGCCAGTAACGTCACCCCTGGCATGTACTTTTCGGTGGTGGTATCAGCGCTACTGGATTGGGTGGTGTTCCATACCACCCCCACACTAAGCATCTGGATCGGTATGCTATTGATTATCGGATGCAACTCATTTTTAATGCTAAAACGTTAAGGAGTCCATGATGAAAGCATTATTACTTACCCTTGATTTTATTAATGATATTACTCACCCTGAAGGCAAAATTGCCCGTCATGCTGAGCGTATCCAAACCAATAAAATCATCGAACATGCTAACCAAGCCATCAGTTATGCACGCCGACAAAACTGGCCGATTGCCCATGTGAAAGTCGGCTTTGATGCCACTTATGCACAGTGCCCTAAACACTCACCGATGTTTGGCCTGGCAGCTAAAAATCAGGCATTGCAACTCGGTAGCTGGGGTACAGCATTTCACGATAAGCTTGCCCATGAGCAAACCGATACCATTATCACCAAACACCGCGTTAATGCCTTTTATAACACTGACTTAGAAGTATTACTGCGTGCTCAGCAGGTCGATACGCTGGTGATATGCGGTGTAGCAACTAATATGGCAGTGGAGCATACCGCACGCGATGCACATGATCGCGATTATCGTGTGGTGATTCTCACCGACGCGTGTGAAGCGGCCAGTGACGAAGTCAATCAAGCAACTTTCACGTCATTAGCGCCTTTTACTACCCAGATTACTGTTGCCGATATGGCATCGATTTAAAGGCTGCTTAGGCTTTTCTCTCCAAGAACATAGCGCCCAGCAGCACAAGATAAGCAGGCATTTTTTGCCTGCTTGTTATTTTGTAACAACAGGTAAGCAATTGCGCACACGCCCTGGATTAGTTCGCCCTGACACAGTATCCTTAAAGGCCATTGTCTATTTACCCACGGCGCAACACTATGAGTAATCTCAAAACCCAACTTCAAGAAGATATGAAAGCGGCCATGCGCGCTAAAGAGAAAACCACCTTGGACACCATCCGACTGGCCATGGCCGCGATCAAACAAAAAGAAGTCGATGAACGTATCGAGCTCGATGATGCAGCCATTATCGCAACTTTAGATAAAATGATTAAGCAACGCCGCGATGCTATTGTACAGTATCAACAAGGTGGCCGCCCAGAACTGGCCGCTAAAGAACAAGCAGAAATTGAGACCCTGCAACACTATCTACCACAGCCCTTGAGTGACAACGAAATTGCAGCCCTGATCCATCAGGCCATCACTGATACCGGTGCCAAGTCGATTGCTCAGATGGGTGAAGTGATGGGCAAGCTTAAACCAGCATTGCAAGGCCGAGCTGATATGAGTCAAGTCAGCCAGCAGGTGCGCCAACAATTAAGCACGTAAGTAATGTCAGGCCGTATCGCCCAGCGTTTTATTGATAGCCTGCTCAATAAGCTCGATATTGTCTCAGTGATTAGCCAATACGTTAGTTTGAAAAAGCAAGGCGCTAATTATAGTGCCTGCTGCCCGTTTCATGATGAGAAAACCCCCTCATTTAGCGTCAGCCCCGCTAAACAATTTTACTACTGCTTTGGCTGTGGTGCCCACGGCAATGCTATTGGCTTTGTCCAGGAATACCTGAAACTCGATTTTGTCGAAGCCATTGAAGAGCTGGCCTCACAAGCCGGCATGGAGGTTGAGCGCGAAGCCAGCACCACACCAGTCAGCAAAACCCGCAGTACACGCAAAGACTCACAACCGCTCTTTGAAGTGATGGCTCTAGCGCAGCGTTGTTACCAATGGCATTTACGTCAAGCTCACGGCAAACAAGCCATCGAGTATCTCAAAGCACGTGGCTTAAGCGGTGATATTGCACAGGAATATGGCCTAGGCTATGCACCGGCTGGCTGGGACAATTTGATCCGCACACTCGGACAAGACAAAATAAAACTCATGCAGCAGGCCGGTCTGGTGATTAATAAAGACCAACAACGCTACTATGACCGTTTCCGCCAACGTATCATGTTCCCGATTCGTGATTTACGCGGACGTACCATTGCCTTTGGCGGACGAGTGCTCTCGTCTGAAGATAACCCCAAGTACCTTAACTCACCGGAAAGCCCTATCTTCCACAAGAGCCGCACATTATATGGCCTGTATGAAGCACTGCAACAGCAACGTAAACTCGATCATGTGATCGTGGTGGAAGGTTATATGGATGTCATTGCCTTAGCACAATTTGGCATTCATCAGGCAGTGGCCACGCTCGGCACAGCAGTGACAATACAACATATCCGTACTTTGGGGCACCACACCAAACAAGTGATATTCTGCTTTGACGGTGACCAGGCAGGTATCCAAGCTGCCTGGCGTGCACTGAAAGTTGCCTTACCGTTAATGGATGGCGAATTAAAGATTCAATTCCTATTGCTACCTCAAGGTGAAGATCCCGATACCTTTATTCGCCAACACAGTGCTGAATATTTCCTGGAAAAAGTTACTAGCGCTATGTCATTGGGCGATTTTATGATGAAGCAACTTTCACAAGGTTTGCAGCTTAGCCAAATGGATGATCGCGCACGCTTTCTGAGTAAGGCAATTGAAGTGTGTACAGCAATGTCCGATGGTGCCTATCGTAGTGTTATCGTGCAGCGCGTTGCTGAAATCTGCCACATGAGTGTGGCGCAAGTGCAACGACACCTGGTAAAGAACAAACCACTGGCAGTTCGCACTTCAAATCCGGCTGTTCGCCTGGATTTATCTGAGCGAGCCATCATTATGCTGATGCATGATCCAACACTGACGCAAGATATTACCGTCAATGACATTGAGGCCCGTGATAGCAATAGTCAGTTGCTGATATCACTCATCACCTTTGTCCACAAGCATGCACCTGGGCATAGTGGTGCTATTTTACAACAATGGCCCGAACCCCAGGTTTCACAACGTTTGGCGCACTATGCTGCCATCAATAGCTTAGAAGCTCCGCCAAATAAACAAGAGTTCAGCGACTTAATCGAGAAAATAAAGCGACAACAAACAGACCAAAAAGCAGAAATATTAATAGAGAAATCAAAACACTACTCCTTAAGCGAGGCAGAAAAGGATCAATTACGCCAATTACTCAAGAAAACACCATAAGATCCGTCTAAACTAATCAGTATGTAAGTTAACTGTGAAAAGCGCTGACAAAATGCTTAATAAGGAGGTTGTGAATGATGGCATAGCGGATCGATGTTCAGCACAGAGCCTGGAGATAATAGCAAGGTAAGACACAGTTTCCATGCAGTAAATTAATGCCAAGTGTGCCCGAGCAATGATTCGCAATCGACCGTGGTGGACATCAGCACAATGAAAGGATAGAATGCTCGGTCCTTCGTGCTAAGGAAAACACGGTGTTAACTCTGCCCGCAAGCCATATATCAGTTCATGCCTGGATGTGTCATGAGCGGCCTGTCATCGATGGTAAAGAGCGGACGCGAACTGCAGGGTACTGCTTGGCAGTTATAATTAAACTAAGGTGAATTATGAGCTTAATCGATCGTGAACAAAAAATTGCCCAACTGCGTGAACTCATCAGTATGGGAAAAGAAAAGGGTTATCTTACTTACGCGGAAATCAATGACTATCTTCCCGATGAGATGACCGATCCTGAGCAGTTGGAAGAAATTATCAATATGCTCAACGATATGGTTCCCGTATTTGAATCTGCACCAGATGGCGATGAGTTACTGCTTAAAACCGGCAGCAATGCCGATGACGAAGCTGCTGATGCTGCCGCCGATGCGCTCTCCAGTGTAGACGGCGAGCTTGGCCGCACCACTGACCCGGTACGCATGTATATGCGAGAAATGGGCTCTGTAGAGTTACTCACCCGCCAAGGCGAAATCGCTATTGCTAAGCGCATTGAAGAAGGCACGCAACAGGTGCTCGATGCTTTGTCAAAATACCCACCGATTGTACGTCGCTATATCGAACTCTATGAACGCTGTGAAAGTGAAGAGCGTCCATTATCAAATATCGTTATGGGCTTTATTGATGAGCCAGAAGATGACGCCTTTGCCACACCATTGGGATCATTGCTTGATGAAGATCAGCAAGAAGACGATGACATGGATTTTGCAACCCCAAAAAAAGAGGCCAAAGGCCCTGAACCGGCAAAACCCAAAGCAAAATCTGCCTCTGACGATCAATCTGGAGAACAAAGCGGTGACGAGAGTGATGAGGATGACGACGACGATGACGGCGGCGGCGACACCGATGGTGATAGCGGCCCTGATCCACAAGTGGTGGCAGAACGTTTTGCCGATTTAAAAGTAAAATACGAACAGCTCGTTGAGAACAAAAAATCTAAAGGTACTGACAGTAAAGCATATCAAAAAGCGCTCAAGGCTATGTCCGAGTGTTTTCTCACCTTCAAAATCGCCTCGGTAGCATTTAACCGCTTGACCGGGGAGCTACGCCAAGCTTTAGATGGCATTCGCTCACAAGAGCGTGTCATTATGCGCCTGGTTATTGACAAAGCTAAGATGCCACGCAAGCAATTTATCACCACCTTCCAAGGCAATGAAGCCAACCCGCAGTGGATCGAACCATTCCTCACTTCAAATAAAGATTACGTCCCTACCTTAAAGACAATGGCAGAGGATATCCTCGAAGCACAGAAGAAAATTCATACCACTGCCAAAGCTTTTGGCTTGCCGGTAGATGAAATTAAAGAAGCCAATCGCAAAATGTCTATTGGAGAGGCGAAAACCCGCCGTGCCAAGAAAGAAATGGTTGAAGCCAACTTGCGCCTGGTGATCTCCATCGCTAAAAAATACACTAACCGTGGCCTGCAATTCCTTGATCTGATTCAGGAAGGCAATATCGGCTTGATGAAAGCCGTGGATAAATTTGAATATCGCCGTGGGTACAAATTCTCTACTTATGCAACCTGGTGGATTCGCCAGGCAATTACTCGTTCGATCGCCGACCAGGCACGTACTATTCGTATTCCAGTGCACATGATCGAGACCATCAATAAGCTCAATCGCATTTCTCGCCAGATGGTACAAGAGCATGGCCGTGAACCGACGCCAGAAGAGCTGGCAGAGAAAATGGATATTGCTGAAGATAAGATTCGCAAGGTACTGAAAATTGCCAAAGAGCCCATCTCTATGGGAACACCTATTGGTGATGATGAAGATTCCAGCCTGGGTGATTTTATTGAAGATCCAACTATGGACTCTCCGGTGGATGCCACTACCAGCAGCAGTTTGAACTATGTGGTGCAGGAAGTACTGGAGGGCCTGACAGAACGTGAATCGAAAGTACTGCGTATGCGTTTTGGTATTAACATGAACACCGATCACACGCTCGAAGAAGTGGGTAAACAATTTGATGTCACGCGTGAGCGTATCCGTCAGATTGAGGCTAAAGCATTACGTAAACTCAGACACCCCAGCCGTGCTGAGATGTTACGTAGCTTCCTCACCGGCAGCGAAGAATAACAGCCTTAGCTCTCTAAGAGAGCTAAGCTGGAGAGTGAACTCGCTGATCTGTAGTGGTATCAGCTCCGCCAGTAACAACGACTTCTATTTGCGCCTGATTTTCTAAAAAAGGACATGCAGGTAAATTGCTGTTGGAAGGGGCTGTAGGAACCTCAGGGATATCAGAGGCGTTATTGCCAGGTAAAAAACTACCATAAGTTTCGGGCCGAATATTAAGTTTTTCCAACACCTGCTGTGAGATCACCCCTTTGCCTATCAGCGCCTTTAATTGGGAATCTGTCATGTCATGGAGTGACTGTTTGAAGTCATGTAATCGACCTAGCAATGTTGCCATTTTTTTAGCTTCTTGTGATTGACAACAGCATTTAAACTCTTTTAAAAAGTTACGGAGCGCCTGGGCCCCATAAACCGTATTTACTGTGCTGACAGAGGCCAAACCAATATAGCCGGCTATCACAGCAATTAATTCACTATGTGGGCCACCAAATTTCCAAGTTGCGCTATTGGCTTCATAACCTGAAACCCCTGATAAAGCCATGCTCACAAAGGCAGCTAAGGAAGATGCTATTACGCCATAATCCTTATCTAATATTGCGTCATAAATCTTTTCCAACTCAGGGCGCAAACCTCTCGCTGCATTGACATTGAACCCGGTCTCACCAATCGCAGCCACCGATGCGACAAGTGCTGCTGCTACAAAAGCCCCCACTTTTGATACACCGGCTACAAGTTCATAAGTCCCTACTGCTGTTTGATAAACAAATCCCGTGGTGGCAAACACCATTGTCACAATAGCCATGGCATCAAACGTACGCTTAAATCCACCTTTCCAACCTGATGTGCTCTGTTCATCCAATAATGGTGCTGTATCGTGAGTGTCATCACTTGACTCGGACGTATCTGACTCAACACCTTCAAACAGTTTGTCTAATATATTGCCTTCACTGGCACCTTGTTCTCCATTATCTTCGTCGAGCAACGACAATAATTGCCGTAAAGACTCCGGCTCTGATAACTTAGTATCAATGGCGTGAACCAATGCTGTTCTAATATCATGCAAATCGCGACTTTGCGGTGAAAAATACATCTTTGTCCACTGCCATACATATTGTGCCCCTGACATCATTTTTTTAGCACCGTAGTACATTGAAGAAGCAAAAAGCGCATTACTGGCCATATTCAAAGCGGTGACCCATGACGACATCTGATCTTGCTCACCACCTTGAGTTGAGAGAAAATAATTAGTGATTGCCACCGTCATGCTAATCACGCCGGCAGCAATATTAAGGGCACCGTTACTGATAAGACTTCTTCCGGAAATTTTCCTAAAAACACCTGGTTTGGCAAACAGCTCAGAGAGAGTGGCATCCAGAGCAAACTTTCCAGTGAAAAAATTGCCTATGATTCCCTCGCTAATTAAAAGGTCTTGCACCCACTGCTCTTTAGTAATTTCTTTGGCGGCAATCGAACCAATAAAATAAAAAGTTGCTGCAGCAAGTGGAGCTAACAGAGTTGAGATAGTGGCAATCCATTCTTTTTTACGGGACGGATTTGCTTTACTAAGCTCTTTCTTTAGCAGCGCTTCAAATTCAACTAAAACATCATCATTTATTCGATCAGTTACAGCAGGCATAGTTCATATTTTTTCAGTGAAATATCAATCGATTATGCGGTAAAAAAATAATAAGGTAATTCGTATTATTTCACGCTTAATGATCTGCCGTTTTTCAAACAACACAAAGGCAATAATGGCTAGATAACATAATTTGCCACTCATGAGCGTTATGTAGCGGTGTTATTTTTGTTATCATAATGAAATGTTAATAATACCTATTCAGACCGTTGAGACAGTTATCATTTACTGACCGCCTGATTAGCGAATTGGACCATGGACTGCGAACCGTGTTTTGCCGTACGCCGGCACGCCAGCGTGTTAATCCTGCAGCAACCCTTCCCGAACCACACCTCAATACCCAAGAGCGACGGATCAGCCAAGGCTTAATACGGGTGGATCACACGGGTGAGATTTGTGCCCAGGCACTTTACCGTGGCCAGGCATGGGCAACGCGTGATGAGCCAACACGCCAACATCTACATCATGCCGCCCAAGAAGAACAAGATCACTTAGCTTGGTGCCAGGACCGTCTGCAACAGTTACAGACTCACACCAGTTATCTCAACACCTTCTGGTACGTCGCCTCTTTTCTGATTGGTGCCACAGCCAGCCTGGTTGGCAATGACTGGAGTTTGGGCTTTGTTGTCGCTACTGAAGAAAAAGTAGAGCGCCATATTGATGAACACCTAGAGCGCTTACCTGCAGCAGATTCTTACAGTCGAGCAATTCTAGTGCAAATGAAACAAGATGAAATTGACCATGCCAATGCTGCGCGTACTGCCGGCGCAAGAATACTACCCACTTGGATTCAACACATCATGACATGGCAGTCCAAACTGATGACCACTACGGCTTACTATCTGTAGTTTATGGCCTTTTTGGGTTTATAAAGCTAATTGCTCACGCATGGCGTTAATCACCGCAGCGTAATCCGGCTGACTGAAAATCGCTGATCCGGCAACAAAAGCATTAACACCAGCTTGGGCAATTTCGGCAATGTTGTCTGGCTTCACCCCGCCATCAATCTCGATCACAGTGTCATATTGATGCGCTTTAATCATGGTT
>JANQIS010000267.1 GCA_028282045.1 Gammaproteobacteria bacterium | reverse complement strand
TTCACGGTAAATATTCAGGCTGTGAGTGCCAACTTTTTTCACCAGTTAAATTTCGCTATGATGTGCGTTTGTTGATTTGTACATAAGATTACTTTGATGACAGCCAGTATCCAGCGTGGTTTGTGGATTTCATTGCGGCCGTGGGTTATCAGCTTTTTTGCTGCTATGTTCTTTTTTTATGAATTTTTTCAGATTAATATGTTTGATTCGATTAACCTGTCGGTCATGCATGCTTTCCATTTGGACAACTTTAGCCTCGGGCTATTATCATCTATTTTCTTCTACAGTACTATTATTTTCTTATTACCCGCCGGACAAATCTTAGATCGCTTTTCAGCACGTTATACCATTTTGATTACCATGGGCTTGTGCATTGTCGGTATTGTGGTTTTCGCCTTGGCCCATGCCTTTTGGGTTGCAGCGTTAGGTCGATTACTGGAGGGGATCGGTAGTGCGTTTTGCTTTTTAAGCGGCTTTAAAGTGGCTTCTACCTGGTTTGACTCACGGCGTTTGCCATTAATGTCTGGCTGGCTAGTGACAATTGGTATGTCAGGTGGTTATGTAGCACAAACACCCATGACATTGTTGGTATCGCATTATGGCTGGCGTCATGCTTTGTTGGTGGATGCTACCCTTGGTGTGGTGTTACTGCTTATTATCTTTTTGATGGTAAGGTCTAATCCTGCTGTAGTGCCCTCGTCGCAAGTGAGTGGATTAGGCTATTGGCGCTCAATGAGAACCATCTATGGTAATATTCATAATTGGTTTTGTGGGTTATATACCTGTTTGATGAATTTACCGTTTGCCGTGCTTGGTGCCGTATGGGGTAGCTTATATCTGCAACAAGCTCACCATGTCAGTAGCGATGCCGCTTCGAGTGTGATTGGTTGGCTATTTTTGGGAACCATCATCGGATCGCCGGTTGCCGGTTGGTTAGCAGAACGCCTAAATAGCAAGCGTATTGTGATGTTGATCGGTACAGTTGTCTGTTTATTATTAAGTTTGTTGGTTTTCAAAGTCAATAATCTGGTATCGCTTAGTATTATTTTTGCCGCTTTAGGATTTTTCACCTCCTCACAAATTTTGGGTTATCCCTATGCTGCATCATTTAACCGTGTTGAACTTGCCGCAATGTCAGCTAGTGTGGTTTCCTTTACTACGATGTGTGGCTATTTGATATTCCAGCCAATATTTGGCTGGTTGATTGATATGGTAGAAAAAACCACCCCAGCGCAGTAGCAGCAGACCCTAGTTGCAAATTTACCTATGCTATGGCATTGATTCCAGCAGGATTTATCGTTGCCGGTATTTGCCTGGTGCTACTCAAATGCGCTAACCCCCCTTCACGGGGATGACACCCCACACTGACTATGCTTAAATGCTCGATATATCAGGTGTTGATGGTTGCTCATGGAGAATTTCACATTTAATTTTGATGATCAGGCGCCAACTTCCCACGGCAGTGCCAGCAATGATGAACAACTGTCTATGCGGCAATTTACACGTAAGTCCTACCTGGACTACTCCATGTATGTCATTTTGGACCGTGCCTTACCCAGCTTAGCGGATGGTCTTAAACCAGTACAGCGGCGTATTATCTATGCGATGTCTGAATTGGGGTTGCGCAACACATCTAAGCATAAAAAGTCAGCCCGCACCGTCGGTGACGTGTTAGGCAAATACCACCCACACGGTGATAGTGCTTGTTACGAAGCCATGGTGTTAATGGCGCAGCCATTTTCTTATCGTTATCCATTGGTTGATGGCCAAGGTAATTGGGGTTCTGCTGATGATCCCAAGTCTTTTGCTGCCATGCGCTACACCGAAGCGCGGTTGTCCAGATATGCCCAGGCATTGTTAGCAGAGTTGGGTCAAGGCACTGTCGAGTGGACGCCTAACTTTGATGGTACACTGACTGAGCCAGTGATGTTGCCAGCCCAAGTGCCCAATATCCTGCTCAATGGTGCCACGGGGATTGCTGTGGGAATGTCTACGGATATTCCACCGCATAACCTCAACGAAGTGGTCAGTGCAGCCCTACATTTGCTCAAACATCCTAATGCTTCAATTGAAACACTGTGTCAGCATATCCCCGGGCCTGATTTTCCTACGGGCGCAGAGATTGTTACACCGCAGGCGGACTTGCTTAAGCTTTATGAGACCGGTAATGGCTCAGTGAAGATGCGTGCAGTGTATGAGATCGATCAGAATGAAATCGTGATTAGTGCGTTGCCGTATCAAGTATCAGGGGCTAAGGTGCTTGAACAGATTGCCGCACAGATGCAAAGCAAAAAGCTGACCATGATCAGTGACCTGCGCGATGAGTCAGATCATGAGAATCCAGTACGTTTGGTGATAACACCTCGTTCAAACCGTATCGACATTGATCAACTGATGGCACATTTGTTTGTCACTACAGATCTGGAGAAGAATTTCCGTGTCAATATGAATATGATTGGTCTGGATGGGCGCCCAGGCATTAAAGACTTACGTACTTTACTGAACGAGTGGTTGGAGTTTCGTATCGAGACGGTACGCATGCGCTTGAAATATCGCTTAGATAAGGTATTGGCACGTTTGCACATTCTCGATGGTTTGCTGATCGCATTTCTCAATATTGACGAGGTGATCAAGATCATCCGTGAAGAAGATGAACCTAAAGCTGTATTGATGCAGCGTTTTGGTTTAACTGATCTGCAGGCGGAAGCTATCCTCGACTTAAAGCTGCGCCATTTGGCTCGCTTAGAAGAAATGAAAATCCGTGCTGAGCAAGAAGAGTTGGCTAAAGAGCGCGATCAGTTACAAGCAATCTTAGACTCGGAAGAACTGCTCAAACGCCAGGTGGCTGATGAGCTCAAAGCCGCAGTGAAAGAGTATGGTGATGAGCGGCGATCGCAACTGGTAGAGCGTGCACAGGCTAAAGCCATGACCGAGGCGGACTTAACGCCGGCAGAGAGTGTTACTGTCGTATTATCATCGCTGGGTTGGGTGCGTTGTGCCAAAGGCCATGATGTGGATGGTGCTAGCCTGCAATATAAAGCGGGTGATCAGTTCTTAGTACAGGCCAGCGGTAAGAGTAATCAGCAAGTGATCTTCCTGGATACTAGCGGACGCAGTTACGCGCAAAGCGCTCATAAGCTACCCTCAGCACGTGGCCAGGGCGATCCGCTAACCGGTTATTTCAACCCTCCATCTGGAGCACGGTTCACACAAATGTTGATGGGTAAACCAGAACAATTGTTCTTGATGGGTTCTGATTTAGGCTATGGCTTTGTTGGTAAGCTGGAGGACATGATCACTAAAAACAAAACTGGTAAGGCATTGATCAGTCTACCTGGTAAGGCTAAGGTGCTGGTGCCTGTGCCAGTACAGGTTAAGGCGCAAGAGCTGATCGTCATTACCACCAGGCAAGGTAGGATGTTAGTGTTTCCAGTCAGTGAGCTGCCTGTGCTGGCCAAGGGTAAAGGTAACAAGCTCATTAGTATTCATACTCAAGATGCTAAAACTCGCAGCGACTATATTGTTGCGTGGATTACCATAGCCCCGGGACAAGAAATATTATTACATGCCGGCAAAAAATATTTACGCTTAGCTTATCAAGACCTGGATGAATATCGTGGTGAGCGTGGCCGGCGTGGGAAACATTTACCTAAGGGTTATCAGAAAGTCAGTGCATTGAGCATTGAAGGCCAATAACAATGACCGATAGCCAATGGATGCAACGTGCCTTAGCCTTAGCCAGGCAAGGTCGTTTTACCACGCGCCCCAATCCTGCAGTGGGGTGTGTTATTGTGCAGCAAGCTGAAGTCGTTGGTGAAGGTTGGCATCGCTATGCCGGTGAACCCCATGCGGAAGTTCATGCATTACAGGTTGCCGGTGAGCGTGCTCAAGGTGCGACAGTTTATGTAACATTAGAGCCGTGTGCTCACCATGGTAAGACCCCACCTTGCGCACAGGCTTTAATTGATGCGCGGGTAATTCGTGTAGTGATTGCCTTGCCAGATCCCAACCCCAAAGTCGCTGGCCAAGGTGTTGCGCGATTAGAGCAAGCAGGCATTGAAGTTGATATAGGTTGTGAGGCTGAAGCAGCAGAGCAACTTAATGCCGGGTTTTTATATAGCATGCGCCATGGCAGGCCCTTAGTGCGTTGTAAGGCGGCCTCAAGCATTGATGGTAGAACGGCCATGGCCAATGGCCAGAGCCAATGGATTACTGGCGCAGCAGCACGGCTGCATGGACAAACCTTGCGCGCTCAATCCGGTGCGATTATTACCGGTATTGGTACTGTGTTGGCCGATAATCCAGCGCTTAATGTGCGTACTCAGGAGTGGTCGCAGCCGCCGGAGAGTAAAATCCCACAACCTGTGC
>JANQIS010000260.1 GCA_028282045.1 Gammaproteobacteria bacterium | reverse complement strand
CCCCATTTGGTGAGGGAGGAAGATGATGCGCAATGGGTGGGTGATGAAGCTAAGTTGCTGCACCAGTCCGGTGTACCGGTGGTGATCGCGCCTGACCGTCATGCTGCAGTGTTGAAACTGTTGTCATCTGCCTCAGTGGATATTGTTTTAAGTGATGATGGCTTGCAGCACTATCGGCTTTATCGTGATTTAGAAATTGTTGTGGTGGACTCGACTCGTGGGCTGGGGAATCATTTGTGTTTGCCGGCCGGTCCATTGCGTGAGCCGGAGTCACGTATATTTGAGGCCGATTTTATAGTGGCTCATGGTAAGGCGATAGAAGGTACCATTAGAATGATCTTACAACCCATGCGGTTAGTTAACTTGCACACAGGCAAAACCAAAGCGGTTTCAACACTGGCTGGCAAGACCGTTCATGCGGTTGCAGGAATAGCCCATCCGCAACGGTTTTTTAATTCGCTTAGTTCATTAGGTTGTCAGGTAATACCCCATGCTTTTGAAGATCACTATGCCTTCCAAAGCAGTGATGTTGATTTTGCTGACGGACATTGGGTCATTATGACGGAAAAAGACGCAGTTAAGTTCGACCTGACAGCGCTTGATGAACGCTATTGGTTTTTGGAAGTGGCAGCGGTGTTGTCGAAAGAATTTGAAAAACAATTTGATCAAATCCTTGCTTTATGGAAGCATAGTGCAACTTACTGATAGCTAAAGAGGCATAACTATGGATAAACAACTACTCAGTTTGCTCGTTTGCCCAGTGTGTAAAGGGCCGCTCATTTTTGATAAGGCAAAACAGGAATTGTGGTGTCATGCAGATAAACTGGCCTTTGCCATTAAAGAAGGTATTCCAGTAATGCTGGCTGATGAGGCGCGCACACTTTCAGCAGATGAGTTGGCAGGTAATGTCTAAAACCAGCCTATAAGACCATCGACAGGCGTATTTCTAAATCATACTATGGGCGACCTTTTGAGGCGTAAGATTGACGCAACGCCACCTCATTGTTTCGGGATGAACTCAATATTGTGGTTATTATATGTGTTGACAACCAGATAGACCTATATGCAGCGATCTTCTCAACTTGCGCGCTGAGTGCTTTTCTTCTTAGCGACTTCTATTACTTCGATATCCAAATTACCTTCCTGAGGCGGCAGTTGTGAAGGTTGTTTGCTCTCAACCACGGTCATTTTGACATCATGCAATGCTGCAAGCGTGCGCTTGATTTGGGCGTTAGAAATCTTTGTATTGAAGACATCAATTTGATAGTCCACATATTTTTGCGTTTTGGCTTTGGTTGCTGACTCCACTTGATCAGCACCAGGTGCAGTATCCCGATAACGTGCAATCACGGCCAAGACATTATCTGGATGCGGCTCTTTAGGTTTGGTCACCTTGGGTTGCTTAGCAACTTTGGGTGTGGATTGCATCGGTTGTTTTGGTTTGGGCGCAGGCCTGGGCTTTGTTGTCGCTGGCTTTTTATCTGTGTTTTGTGCGTCGTGATGTTTGTGTTTGGTATCAGTTTGGTTGCGGTTTGAACTGGTGCGCTGGGTGCTGCGGCGGTCATTACGTTGACGCGTTTGTTGTGCGCGCTGAGCTGGTTTGCGAGGTGCAGGGCTTGATTGCTTGGGCTTTTCCGGTACAGAGTTTGCTGCCGGCACGGTACTATTACTACCGCCGATAAGGCTGGCACAAATACGACTGATAGATTCAAATAAACCACGTTTTACTTGTGGTGCAGATTCAATTTCCAAACTCGTAATAGCAGGAGACTCTTGAGAGAGGGCTTGTTGTTCATGGTAGGAAGCGGTTTCTAATGCACCGATCATCTCATGACTGCTATCAGTATTTTCCATACGACTGCGATTAATCTCGTAGTGGGGTGTTTCCAAGTTTGGATTTGGGATAATCAAAATCCGGATGCCAGATTCAGCCTCTAATATAGCAATGAGTTGGCGTTTCTCATTGAGAAGGTAAGTAGCCACTTCAACTGGTACCTGTAGGTCAATATGCTGCGTTTCCTGACGCAAAACGATCTCACGTAATTGGCGAATAATTGACAGTGATAATGACTGTATAGTACGAATAGTGCCCTGACCAAGACAGCGTGGGCAAGTAATATTAGATGCCTCGCCTAGAGAGGAACGTAAACGCTGGCGTGACATTTCTAACAAGCCAAACTTTGAAATACGACCAAATTGTACACGAGCACGATCCAGACGTAAGGCTTCAGCAAGGTGTGCTTCAACACGGCGTTGATTTTTGTTATCTATCATGTCAATAAAATCAATCACAACCAGGCCACCTAAGTCACGCAGGCGCAATTGGCGTGCAATTTCACTGGCCGCTTCTAAGTTAGTCTGTGTTGCAGTCTCTTCGATGTCACTGCCTTTAGTGGCACGTGCAGAGTTGATATCGATAGACGTTAACGCCTCAGTATGATCAATAACAATTGCCCCGCCGGAGGGTAGGGTAATTTCACGCTCGTGAGCAGTTTCGATTTGTTGTTCAACGTGATAGCGCGTGAATAATGGAATCTGGTCATCGTAATAAGCGACACGGTTGACAAATGCAGGGCGTAATTGTTTTACATAGTGAAGCACCCGCTCATAGGTGTTTTTCTGATCGACAATAATGGTGGTGATGTCCTCGCGCAGATAGTCGCGAATGGATCGCAGGATAACGTCGCCTTCCTGGTAAATAAGAAAAGGAGCTGCTCCTTTTTCTGCTTCATTTTTCACCGCGCTCCAGAGCTTTAACAGTGCATCTAAATCCCATTGCAATTCTGCAATGGAACGCCCTAAGCAGCTAGTTCTGGCAATAACGCCCATATCCTCAGGTAAGCTTAAGTCATTAAGTACGGCTTTAAGTTGCTTACGGTCTTCACCTTCAATACGTCGTGAGATGCCACTGGCTTTCGGGTCGTTAGGCATTAACACTAAATAGCAGCCAGCCAGAGTAATATACGTGGTGACGGCTGCACCTTTACTGCCACGTTCTTCTTTTTCAATTTGAATAATAATTTCTTGATCTTCACATAATGCTTCACGAATATCAGCACTGGTTTTAATGGGCTTGCTGAGGTATTCAGGGGCGATTTCTTTAACCGGTAAAAAGCCGTGACGCTGTGAACCATAATCGACAAATACGGCGTTGAGACTCGGCTCAATACGTGAGATACGAGCTTTATAGATATTGGCTTTCTTTTGAACGCGTACCTGTGGTTCAATGTCAAAGTCGATCAGTTCTTGATTGTCAACGATAGCTACCCGCGTTTCTTCAGGTTGTGTAGCGTTGATGAGCATTTTTCTTGTTTTCATGTGGTTGTCCTTCAATAATCGTTTAGGACAAATAGCACACATATAGGTAGGAACGTTATCCTACGATTAACGTTTTAGAGAAGCTGTGTGAAAAGTGTTATGCACCATTGCTTAAGTTTGCGTTATCGTATTGCTCGTGAGTCGTAGCCCAAAGTCATTTAACCTATATGGAGTTATTTTCCTAATTAACCTGGGTGTTTCATGCAATATCCAGGTTAAAGTTAACAAAATAGTTTTCTACCCGCCTCAAGAGGATGTTGGTAGATTGTGTTGCATGGCACCAAGGTAAATAAAGATATGAAAAGTCGAGGTGCAACTGACACGCGTTGATAATAGCAGGCTTTATGCTATCAGGCAATGTTATTCCTGAGTAAATCAGGGGTATCAGAGAACACGCTATGCACACCCCATTGCATTAGTTCTTGTGCTCGCTGGCATTGATTGACAGTAAATACGGCAATTTGTGATGCAAAGGTACGGCAGCTAGCGATGGTATCTGCTGTGCAGGCCGCATCATTCAAGTGTAGGCTAAAGCAGGAAAGCTGCTGATAAGAGGCTATCCGAAAAGGGTTATTCCCTTTCAAATTGCACTCAATCAATGCATACTTTTTCAAGCATCAGCCTATAATACGAGATTTTCACGCTAT